>JAZFQE010000306.1:0-2383 GCA_036444955.1 Gemmatimonadales bacterium | reverse complement strand
GTGTCCTGAAGCCAGTTCTATGGCGAGTGCGATGATCGCGCCTCGATTGAGTTCGAGGCGCGCCTCGGGTTCGTTCTCCTGCCGGCGTAGCCACTCTGTCAGAGCCTCGAACCATTGCTCGGCCACCTCTACCCCCTCCCGGGACGGAACCATCATGGTTCCGACACCGTGAGTAGGAGTGTGCAGTGAAGTAGCGTCAGCTGCAACGGGCTGCAGAGGAGCACAAAAGACGACGATGCGAAACATCGACTGGTTCAGGGACGATGTGCTCGGGGGTGGGGTTACGAGGGGGCGGGCCTACCAGGTGGTTCGGGAGTACGGCGTGCCGCATTTCCGGATAGGGCGCAGAATTTATTTTGACGAGGCTCGGGTGGAGGAGTGGAAGCGCACTCATGAGCGCGGCTCCGACAACCCCAACGCGGCTACGAGGCCTCCGATGCCGCGGGGGCCATCGAAGGCGGCCGGCGGCGCATTGAATTCCGAGAGCTGCCTAGTTCGAACTCATCCAGTGAACAAAGACGAAACTGACACGCGGAGGGAAGGAAATGACCGAAACTCAAAGTAAAGCTAGTGGCAGCAAAGAGAAGGAAGGCGCCCCGCTAGAGATGGCCAGCATTACGGCTTCGGTATCCGAGCAAGTGGACGGCTCTCACATCGATCTATCAAAGCTACGACTGTCCCAGAACTACACGGAGCAGGTTGGCGTTAAGAAACTGATCGTTAATGTGCCAGTACAGAAGCCCAACCGGCAGTGGTTTATCAGGGTTCATCCAGAGGAGTCATGGCGCATTAATACGGCCGTTCTTGAATGGAAGGAGGATCGACAGACCTATCTAGTTGACCCCTCCCTATGGGATCAATTGCCCGGAGAGATCGTCCCAAAAACCTTGTCCACCTGCATCAACCGACAAGGTGGAGTCTTCATCTGGCCGATTTCACTTCCACGAGAAGATGGTCGCGACAATGCCTGGAACCGCTCCGCGAGAGAGGCTGCCGAGGTCGCAACGCACAAGTGGGTGCGCGTGGCAGCCAATATGTCCCAGGGCGCATACGACGTGTTCGAAGCCACAGGAAATTTTCCTGACCCGGAGTGGCCCGATCTGACATTTGCCGAGCTCGTACGCAAGGCATTCAAGGACTGCTACATAAATTCCCTCGACCATCCAGCAATTCGGCGACTACGGGGCGAGCAATGACTCGAATCGGAGGGCTGGAGTTCCGCGAGGTGTGGCTAGTTGATTTTGAATACAGTGCGCCACCAGGAGACATCTGCAGTCCGATTTGTATGGTTGCGTGGGAATACTCGAGTGGTCAGAAGATCAAGTTGTGGCAAGACGAATTGTGCAAGCGCACACAGCCACCTTACCCGATTGATTCGGACTCACTTATAGTCGCGTATTACGCATCCGCAGAGGTCGGCTGTCACCTTGCACTGCGCTGGCCCCTGCCCAAGCGGATCCTGGACCTATTTGTAGAGTTTCGTAACCGGACGAACGGGCTCTCGACACCGTCTGGTGCAAGCCTCATCGGTGCGTTGACGTTCTACGGACTAGATGGACTCGGTGCCGCTGAGAAAGACAGCATGCGGCACCTCGCGCTGCGCGGTGGACCGTGGACCGCAGAGGAACGTGCCGCGCTGATGGATTACTGCGAGTCAGACGTACGCGCTCTCAAGCGATTGCTGAGCCGCATGGAACCTGAACTGGACATCCCAAGAGCACTGCTCCGAGGGCGATACATGGTGGCTGCAGCGAGCATGGAAAACGTTGGCGTTCCTATCGACATGACCATGCTGAAGAGTTTCAGGGCAAACTGGCCGCACTTACAAGATCGACTGATCGAGACGATCGATTCTCACTATGGAGTCTACGAAGGTCGAACATTCAAGATCGACAGGTTCGCGCGATGGCTGATCTCGAGGAATATCTCGTGGCCCAAACTTCCAACGGGGCGTCTGGCGTTAGACGACGACACGTTTCGAGAGATGGCTCGAGCGCACCCTGAGATCGCGCCGCTCCGAGAATTGAGAATATCGCTGTCGCAGATGCGTTTATCTGATCTGGCCGTCGGTACGGATGGCCGAAATCGGTGCCTCCTATCCGCCTTTCGGAGCCGGACAGGGCGCAACCAGCCGAGTAACAGCAAATTCATCTTTGGACCATCTGTGTGGCTTCGAAGCCTCATCCGGGCCCAGCCCGGTTTTGGCCTTGCCTACCTCGACTGGAGTCAACAAGAGTTCGGGATCGCAGCAGCCTTGTCGGGCGACGGAGCGATGCTGGCCGCGTACGAGACCGGCGACCCCTACTTGGCATTTGCTCAACAGGCGGGTGCAATCCCACGGGCGGGGACAAGACGTACCCACGGCCCGGTTCGTGACCAGTTC
>JAZFQE010000305.1:0-4612 GCA_036444955.1 Gemmatimonadales bacterium | reverse complement strand
AGGAAATCAGCGAGTTACGTCGGTTTTGCGGATGCGGCAAGCGTCGCAAGTGACTGTTCTAGTTGAAATGTTAAATTGGTCGGTGTGACTTCGAATCAGGTGGTTGGGGGTTCGAGTTCCTCCGGGCGAAACGCGGTCAGTGTTAATACTTTTCCTGTCACGCTCGAGAAGTATTAACACCGACCCCTTTTCCCTCGCGCCCACCCGCCGCACCTTGGCAGCGACCTCCGCGTAGAGGTGGCACGAGGTCGCAATTCCGGCAGCGGCCGTAATAATTGACGCTTTCCACGAGCAGGCCTAACAACGCTGCCCTTGAGGGGACGCCGTGGGAAAAATTCGTTCATGAATTACCAGACAGAATCTGGCCTATTCGTTCACGAACTGCCAAACGAAAAACGCCACCAACACGATGACCGGTATCGACAGCAAAACGCAGAACAATAAGACTTTTTGAAACGGCGAACGTGTGATGGGCGGCCAGTCAGGCCAACGGAATGTGAATATGCTGGTTTCGCTTGCTCGCCAGCCCAGGTTCCAGAACAAACCCGCCAACAGGGTGATCCCGCCAGATAGCACCAGGTTTGATGTCCACGTAGCGGGATAGTTGCCGTCCCGCCACAATATGTACCCATCGTAGGTCCAGCATGGGAGAAAGAAGAGCACTGCGGCCGCGAAGGTGGGGGCAAATCTCGCTCCCTTCGCGAGCTCTCGATACAAGGTGCCGATACACCACGGCGCGAGCAGATAAACCTCGGTGGAAGTGAGCACCGAATCCGCCGTATCCCAGGTGGGATCCCCCGAGTACGGTGCGGCAAACGTAATGAGCATCATACCCAACAGAAACGTCACCACCTTCCATGGTTCGAACAGAAATCGCCAGTATCGTGATTGCTTCAACCCGTAACCATCACGCGAGCTTGCGACGAGGCCGAAGGCGACCACGACCAGCGAAACCCAGGTGACGAGATAAACGGTCGTGAAACTCACGGGCTTGTCCGCCTTTTCCACGTCTGATACTGCACTAGTGACAACTCCATCGCCGCCAGCGACATGCCCAGCGAGACGAAGGGGCCGAGACGTTCGCCGAGGGTGAGCCACACCAGGATAGCCGTTGTAGGCGATACCACAAAGAACAGCGCTGCGAATCCCCGTCGGCTGGCGGCGAACGGCCGGACCCGACCCCTTGCGGACATTCCCTACTCGTTCTCGTCAACGTCCGCTAACGGTGATGAATCTGCCCTGGTAATACCTTGATCGTGTGCCCGTCTCCTCGCCAGGGAATCCCGCGTAAGTGTGTGGCGAAGATGTGCATCGATTCTTGAGTCCACCGAAAGTTGCTCAGGAAACACCCTGATCTGGGCGAAGGCCGGTCAGATGGATGGACCGGGCGCCCTTTGGTCCTCGACGCGCCGTATCTCGGATGCGACCATGCTGCTCAGACCCTAGCGCTGTATTCCGATTATGGAGGACGAAATGAGTGACGATACGAAGATGACCGGCGGCTGCATGTGCGGGGCGGTGCGTTACGAGACCACGGGCGAGTCCTTCGGGGTCATCCACTGCCACTGCCGAAGCTGCCGCAAGCACAACGGCGCGGCAGTGGTGACCCTGGCGGGATTCAGGGCTGATCAGGTCAAATTCAGCGGTGACGAGCGCAAGATCTACGAGTCATCGCCGGGTGTAAGCCGCGCGTTTTGCGGCAAGTGCGGGACGCCGCTTACCTGGGAGGGCGACGGTGGCGACCTGGGGCCGCTCGTCGAATTTCACATCAGCACTTTTGACAATCCGGATGTTCTGGTGCCGACTGCCCATGCCTTCGACCCCGAGCGCATCCCGTGGTTCGACATCGCCGACAACTTGCCGCGTTATAAGGGCTTCGCCGACGACAGCCCGCTGCTGCGCCACGGCCCGGTCAGCGACGGCCTGCCTTCCGACTGCGGGGCGCGGATCAGCTAAAGCAGGGATAACTCAAAGCGGCTGCTATTCAGGCAGCCCTGCCTTGCGGAGTCCTTGGAGCCAGTGGACTGACCAGTCTTGCGACCTGGTCGCTGCCCCAAGCACGTAGACATCACCTTGTTTTATCGATGCATCAGGTTGATCGGTGAGAATTCCCTCTACTACGATTCGCGCCTCTTCAATTCGATTCAGTTGTGCGAGTGTCGCGGCGAGCACTTTGCGGGGGAACGGGAACGCAGGGTGCTGGCTAATGGCCTCCTGAAGTGGCACGAGCGCCTCTCCGTATCGCTTAGAGCTGTAGTATGCGAGGCCTAAGTGCCAGAGGTACCAGACGGGATGATACGGGTTGAGCCGGATCGCCTTCAGATAGCAGTCGATGGCCTCCTGAGGAGCTCCCCTGCCGTGTAGATGCACACCCATGCTGGCGAGCGCATCGGCATCGTTGGGATTCAGGGATACGGCGAGTTCAATATGAATCTTTGCCTCATCCAGCCGACCCTTTAGATACAAAAAGTGTGCTAGGAGGTATTGAGATTTGCTGTCACTCTGATCCAGGCCAACCGCCTTCGACGCACACTCAAGACCCCTATCTATCACGTATTCATCTGACTCTTCCCAGTGATTCGCGATGCTTACGAGGCCACACATCGCCAGCCCCGCGTATGCCCTTGCGCATTTCGGGTTGAGCTCAAGTGCTTTCTCGTATGCCCGTCGTGCCTGTAGATTCTTCTGTTCGGAATCGGCGACTATGCCTTGTCCTCTAAGGACATAATCATAAGAATCCACATCCTGGATCCGCTTGCGGGCTGCGCTGTCTTCGGCGGTGGCCTTGACCCGCCCAGCAACAGTAGATGTGACCGTCTGCGTGATTTCATCTTGAACCAGAAAGACATCCGTAAGTTCGCGATCGAAGCGCTCTGCCCACATGTGATGACCTGTGACCGCATCTATGAGCTGCGCGGTTACGCGAATTCTCTTACCCGCTGTGCGCACACTACCCTCGACCACGTAACGAACACCCAGGTCTGCCGCGACCTCCTGAACTTTCACCGCTTTGTTTTTGTAGGTGAACGACGAGTTGCGGGCAATGACGAACATATCTCGAAATCGCGAAAGCTCTGTAATGATGTCTTCAGTAACTCCGTCGCTGAAGTACTCCTGCTCCGGGTCTCCGCTCATGTTCGTGAACGGGAGGACGGCGATTGAGGGCTTGTCCGGAAGTTCCAGTGCTGGCGTTTTTGATTGCCTGGATTCAGGCTGCGGAACGACTGCCTCGGCCGTCAATCTAATCCCATAGGCTCGCACGGGTTCATCGAACCCCTTGAGCGTCTGCTCCCCCAGGCTTTCATAGGCAAACGGTAGCCGCTTCGGCACCGTCTCGTAAGCTGCTCCCTGGATACACACGCCGCCTGGCTTAGCCAACTGCTCTAGTCGCTGCGCCAACACGACGCCGTCACCCGTGATGGTGTTATCCGCAATCACAACCTCGCCGATCGCGATACCTACTCGAAGTCGCGGTTGAAGGTCGTCCTCCAACGAGGCGTTAAAGGTGGTGTTTTCATCCTGGAAAGCTACGGCGGCGCACACTGCATCCGACGCCCGGCTAAACTCGGCGACTAGCGCATCGCCGCGTAGCTCAGTTGTAGCACCGCCGTACAGATCTATGGTCTCGGAGAAGCGGTGGAAGACGTCCTGAATTCGCGTGTGGGCAAGCGTCTCGTCGCGCTGGACGAGTGCCGTCGAGCCGACCACATCAGCGTGCAGAATGACGGCGAGTTGTCGCGTCGGGTGCTCTGCCACGAGAAAGCCTTGTTCTTTGAGTTCGGCGCCAGTGCTTCGAGATACTATCGCAGGAACGTTGGGGGTAGCGAGCGAACGTCTGCAGTTGCATCAAGTCCGGACGTTCAAATGTCGGTTTCCACGTACGTCGAACGACCGATTGTGGCCGATATAAGTCATTCGCGACGTTACCAAACTCAGGTGCTGACCCGCAGGCCAAATCTGGGCTACCGCGGCATGAGCCCACCCGGCATCAGCGCCAGCGGCAATCTCCCCAACAAGCTAGCGGGCCCCGCCCGAGGCCCAGAAATAGCACGAAAGCTATCCTAAGCTTTTACTGGGAACGCTATGACCGCAAACATAATCTTATGCCGGAACGGTCGTCAGTTAGTGGTTAGATAAGGCCGTACTCGCCTGTGTGGCGACGATCGTCTTTCCGTTGGGTAGGGCAAAGGGTCGCCCAGATAGGCGGGTCTACGGTGCTGTATCAGGCACTTTCTGCTGTAAGAATCGTCGAACGGCCTACAGGGCTAGGGGAAGTAAGGGTCAGGCAATCAGACGAAATGAGCAGGCGAAAACGCCACTCAGGCCACTATCGCCGCAGGATATGGGACCCCTATTGGGGTTTGTGCAAAGGTGGGGCATCGTTCTTCTGGAACTCCGGTAACCTGTTCGACTTTCCAGAAACGGGAGATTGGGTGATCAAGGAGGGTTGAACGTGTCCTCAGAGAAATTTTGGCCTACGCCTGGTCAGAAACTCATTCACAAACTCAAAAAGGGAGCGGGTCAAATTGAGGGCGAGGTGTTGGAGGTAGACCAGTACACGGGGCGGGTTTCGCTGCGCGTTCAGGGGCATGTATACCCCTCACTCTCCGCC
>JAZFQE010000304.1:0-3297 GCA_036444955.1 Gemmatimonadales bacterium | reverse complement strand
ATTACCGTCCAAATCTCGGTCTCTACATCGACTATTGGCACGATGCTGAGAAGGCCGAGCCGCCCATGTACCTGTGGCGCGTTCAGCCTCGGTGCGTGTTTCTCATGGCTGGCCAGCTGGGTCAGCCGGCATACGCATTTGGGCGTAGAGAAAGCTTCAAGCACATCAGTCCCTAGCCTGCCAGCTGGACCGGTGAGACTTTGTTGAGACCTCCCAGCTATACCTGAGCCGTTCATTCCAAGGATGCTTCGCCGGCGCGAGCGTGGATGCCGAGTGTGGAAAAGCCGCGAACGAACGTCGCGGCTTTGACAGGCCCGGCAGGACTCGAACCTGCAACCGCCGGTTTTGGAGACCGGTGCTCTGCCAAATTGAGCTACGGACCTAAGATGGTGAGGAGTGGGTCGTGAGTGGGTTTCATGACCACTCACCACATACCACTCACTATTTTACGGGTGGCTGAAGGGGATTGAACCCTCAACCTCCGGAGCCACAGTCCGGCGCTCTAACCAATTGAGCTACAGCCACCACGACCCCGATTTCTCGGAGAGCAACTCAACCTAGTGGGCGCCTTCTGGAGGGTCAACCGCGGGCCAGAACAGCTCAGCCAACCGCTCCACTCGGCCGTCTGTCGGAACCGCGACACCATCCAGCGTCCGTATCGGAACCACGCCCCGAACCGATGTCGTGATGAATGTAGCCTTGCCGTCCAGCTCCTCACGCCGATAAGCCCCCTCCCGAACTTCAATATCCAGTGACTCGGCAACCTCGATGGTTCGCTGGCGACCGATACTGGGAAGGATGGCCAGATCGAGCGACGGCATGCATAGGGCATCCCCCGCAAACCACGCTATCGCAAACAAGCTCCCCTCACCAACGTAGCCCTCGGATGTGAGCAACAACCCCGCTTCCGCTCCGGCCCTTCGTGCCTCCTGGCGCGCCCGGTCAAACGCCTCCCGATTAGTGGTCTTTATGACATAACCGGGGTGCACTATGCTCGCGGTGATGATCGTTGGCGGGTCGAGACTCGGCATGTCGCGCGTGGTGAGTGTTAGCTCACTCCCATCCCACTCGAAGCGAATGACATGATCGCCGCCTCTTTCGCCGACTTTACGCTCGATATCTTCCCTGAGACCTAGGTCTGGGGGCGCCAGCCCTTCAGCCCGCCAGTTGAACTCGAACCGCTCGAGGTGGCGCTCGAGCAGCGGGATCACCGAATCCCTCACCCGCATCGTCTCAAAAACAGCCGTCACGGGCGCACTCCCAACGCTGCCAGCATCGCCGCCGCCTTTCTGTTGCTCTCTTTCCACTCGCGCTCAGGAACCGAATCCCAGACTACACCCGCGCCGGCCTGCACCACGGCCCTTCCCTCCCTGACAACTGCTGAGCGAATGAGAATATTGAGCTGCATCCCCTCTGGACCAAACCACCCAAGCCCCCCCGTATACGCGCCTCTCGCAACCGGCTCCAGCTCGGCTATGACCTCCATCGCGCGGATCTTGGGCACCCCCGTAATCGTCCCGCCCGGGAAAACCGCCGCGATAACTTCGGACGGGGTGATGCCTTTAATCACACCTTCAACTTGGCTTACCAGATGGAACACATGCGAGTACTCCTCCACAACCTCCGACTCAGATACTCTCACCGAGCCGTATTCGGCCACCCTGCCGAGGTCGTTGCGCGCCAGGTCTACCAGCATGACGTGCTCGGCGCGCTCCTTCTCATCGAGTGTGAGTTCAGCTCGCATCGCTGCGTCCAATGTCGCATCGCCGGTCTTCTTTCTCGTCCCCGCGATCGGTCGAGCGCGGATGATACGCTGATCGGAGCCGGATCCTCGCGTTTCCACGAGCAATTCAGGCGAGCCGCTGACCAGCTGCCAGTCACCGAAGTCGGCAAAACCCATCCAGGGCGACGGGTTGATCTCTCGCACGTTCAGGTACGTCTGCCATGGCGACGCGCGCGTCTCGAAAAGCTGAGCCAGCGACAGATTAACCTGGTAGACGTCACCCGCCGCGATGTAGTCCTTTACCCGTCTAACAGCCGACTCAAACTCACGTTGCGTGAAGCTTCGCTCGACGAGTTCGGCCCCGTCGCAATTTGAACCGCCAACAGACACTCTCCGAGCCACCGCCTGCTTAACCAAATCCACCGCCCCCTCGGTGCTCTCGAGAACGCCACCGGAGGAGCGACAGAGTACAACCTCGTGCTCGGGCTGGAAGAAATCGGCGAGCGGTTGGCACACCATTGGCGTCCTGCGGGCCGCTTTTGGTGGAATACCTAGCTCGTAGGCTATGAAACCGTAGCAGCGCGTGTTGAGAGGAAGTCCGGCAAGCCAGTCCAGACGTCCAACGTCTCCACCCTTCCAATCGAGTCTGTAGCTGTGTTGAGCACCCCAGGCCAGCCGCGCCCGACCCTCATCAGAGCCCGATTCCAGCAGAATCACAGGCCGCTCCAGCTGCGGGACGGCGCTGATCAACTCGGATAGCCTCATTCTATCGCTTTCATCTGCCAAAAAAAACGTGCAAGAGGCCTCGAACAACCCGCCTGTAGGTGCTTCGTATCTCCTTTAATCACAATGAATTGACTGACGTTACGTCTCAATTGTCTGCCACTTGTACCCTTACTAGTAAATTCGCCGCCATTCTGATCCGGGAGCGCCCGGTTTTTTACAACAACACCCAGGCCAATCAAGATATGAAACCCTTTTCCTATTTGCGGCGTCTAACAAAGCGACAATCCTCGCCGAAGGTGGGCGGCGAGCACTTGGGAACTGCTAGCACCCTTGGCGGGGAGGAGCGATCCAAGCTCATGTCGTTTATGAACGTCTACCTGGCGGTATACCTTGCCGTCGCCGTAGTAGCCATCACGCCACAAACCGAGCTCGTAGCACAACAGGCCGCCTCAGGCGTCGCCGTAGATGCGCCCAAGGTGGCCTCGGCTATCCGGGCGGTGCGCGGTGCACCGGAGCTCGACGGAGTCCTCGACGACCAAGTCTGGGCGCGCGCCCCAGTAGCGACGGATTTCATCCAGCGTGATCCCGACGAAGGAGAGCCGGGCACGGAGCGCACCGAGGTTCGGGTAGTCTACACCGACGCCGCCCTCTACGTAGGCGTTCGGGCTTTCGACTCCAACCCCGAGCAGATCGCCGCTCAGTTAACGCGGCGGGACGAGAGTTCCCCGTCCGACTGGATCGGAGTACAAATCGACTCTTACCACGACCGCCGCACCGCCTTTCAGTTCTCGGTGAATCCGGCGGGAGTGAAACGTGACAGCTATCTGTACGACGACAACAACAGCGAC
>JAZFQE010000303.1:0-3558 GCA_036444955.1 Gemmatimonadales bacterium | reverse complement strand
TCGACTATCCACCGGCATCGGATGGTCTCGGATTGCTCTCCCCGGACGACGTGGAGTTCGTGCGCGCTTCCGTTCGCTGACATCGTTGCTTGCTTCACATTGCAGCTGTCCTGCACGACGACGCCTCGCTTGCTCAGGATCTCGGCAAGATCCCCTTCCAGTCGCCCACGGTCGAGCTGGTAGGTGACCGTGGGCAGGAAATCGCTGGGACCCAGTTCATCCGCTTTGGCGAGGTCATCGTGTTGGCCGCTGCCGAAGAAGTACCTGAGACCGAACTTCCGCAGTTGGGTACGTTTCAGCAGGGATGCCAGGCCCAATGTGTGCGACAGGTAGTGGGCGCCAATCTCCACGGTGGATTCGCCGACCTTGTGCGCGGCAACTGGGGGAGGCAGGCGGTCGCGCTCCATGACGATGATCGCCAGCCCCGGGGATTCCCGCTCGAGGTGCAGCGCCAGGGTCAGCCCTGCCAGGCCGCCCCCGACGATAGCCACATCAAAATGTGTGTCGGAATCAGGCAACTTCCGCTCCGTGCGCGCGAGTCAGCGACAGTCAGGGACACCGATCCCCCGGTGATCGAGAATAGGATATCCGCTACCGGAGTGATAGTAGAGAGACCGGCTCATATGTTGGATTCTGGTTGCGACAAAGCAACTCGACAATCGTGAGCTCGCCGTTTCTTAGCGTTTTTGGACGAGCCAATCTACACTAGTGAAATGGACGAAGAACAACTGATATTGATGTTCAAGTATGTGTTGAACGCGCCGACGAATCTGTGAGTCAGGCTAGCTTCGTCCGCGTTCTATTTGTGATCTTTGTCGTGCTATACCCGTTTGTCGTGTATTTCGGCATCCGGTATCTGCCACCGAGTTTCTTCGGTGTGATGCTGGCGGTTGTGCTGGCGATGAGATTCGGCGTGTTGGTGCCGGAGGAACGTCCCGTGCTGCTGCCCCTGCTCGCGGTGTTTATCGCCTATGCAGTAGCGTCCGCGGCGCTGCAGAGCATCACCATGCTGCTCTACTACCCGGTCCTCGTAAACTTCAGCCTGTGCGCCGTATTCGCCAACTCCCTTCGGCACGAGGAATCCATACTTCTGAAACTGATCCGGGCTCGCGGTATACAGGTGAGCAAGTTTGGTCCGAAGTACCTCCATCGGCTTACCGCCTGCTGGGCTATTTTCTTCGCTGTTAACGGTTTGGTCGCGATATGGTCCACGACTCGGTCCATCGAAGTCTGGACGGCATACAACGGACTGATTGCCTATCTAATCGTCGGCGCGCTGATTGGTGGAGAGAGGATATTTCGACGCTACTATAAGAAGCACATGGGTGTGTGGAATTCATGACTCCTCGGACCGGGAAACCCTTCGTTTTGGCTCAAGCCTGGTCGATGAAGGGACGGGGGTTCCAGACGATCTCCCACAGGTGACCGTCCGGGTCGGAGAACCAGCCGGTGTAGCCGCCCCAGCCAACCCGATGAGGTGGGTTGATGACGGTGGCACCGGCTTTCTCTGCAGCGGCTATTGCCTGGTCCACTTCTTCCCGCGAAGCAAGGTTACAGGACAGGGTGATCCCGGCGAAGCCCTGTCCGTCGGGTTCGACGTTGGCGTAGCTGGCCAGGGCTTCTCTCGGGAACAACGCGAGCCAGGTTCCCCGCAGCTGAAAGTAGACCACCGGCGGCTTATCCTCGCGGATGGGCAGGCCGAGTCCGTCCCGGTAGAAACGTGTCGCCCGCCCGATGTCGGCGACGGCGAGGGTGATGACACTGATGCACGGCTCCATGGGACCTCCCATTCATCGAACATTGCCGGACATTATCGGCGCGCAGCCTTCACGGCGGCAAGGCGCGATTGACAAACCTCGGCGATACTTCTATGAAGTGAATCTGCTCCAGGCGATGGAAACGCTATGAAATCCGAGAAAATTCTCTCGCGGCCGCCTCTGATGCTCAGCCAGGAGCAGCGCGAGTTCTACTTCGAGAACGGCTATCTGCTGTTGCGAGAGTTCGTTTCTCGTGAGTGGCTGGAGCGCCTCCGGGAAGTCAGTAACGCGTTCATTGAGCGCAGCCGTGGGCTCCCGGAATCCGATACCGTCTTGGCGCTGGAGCTCACCCACAGCGCGGAAAATCCGCGCTTGCGTCGTCTCATCGATCCCACCGAGCACCATCCGATTTACTGGGAGTACGTGAGCCATGGACCGCTGGCGGATGTGGCGGAGGATCTCCTGGGTCCGGCCTTCAAGTTTCATCACTCCAAGCTCAACTTCAAATGGTCGTCGGGTGGCGAGGAGATCAAGTGGCACCAGGACATCCAGTTCTATCCACATACCAACTACAGCGTCGTTGCTTTCGGACTGTACTTGAACGACGTGGACCGCGAGATGGGTCCCATGGGAGTGATTCCCGGTAGCCACAGGGGCGAGATCCACGACCAGTACGACGAGCAGGATCAATGGGTTGGCCACATCGGCGAAGACGCTCTCCGGCGTGTGGATCTGGACAAGGTCGAGTGGTTGACCGGGCCCGCGGGTTCCGTAACCGTGCACAATTGCCGTACGGTCCACGGGTCGCTGCCCAATATGAGCGACCGCAGCCGGCCCTTACTGTTGCATACTTGCACCGCCGCCGATGCCTTGCCGTTGACGCCGCGGCCTTCGCAGACGTCACACGAAGGCCGCATGATACGCGGACAGCCGGCGCGCTGGGTGGAGTTCGATGCCGATGCTTGCCAGCTGCCGCCGGACCGCAGCAATCAGCCCGGCGTGACGATATTCAGCTCGCAGAATCGGGAACCTTCGGTCTGAACGGTTGCCCCTCGCGCCGATTGCGCCGGCTCCGGTTGAATCCATGAGTAGAAAATCTCAGTTGCTGCCAACCCTGGGTTGGCGGGAGTGGGCGGCGCTGCCGGATCTCGGGATCTCCAGAATCAAGTGCAAGGTGGACACGGGTGCGCGCTCCTCGGCGCTGCACGCCTTTTATCTCGAGCCATTCGTGAGCCGCGGCAAACAGCGTGTGCGATTCGGAATCCATCCTCTGCAGAGGCGCACGGACCGCAAATGCGTCTGTACGGCGGATGTGCTCGATAGACGCATCGTCACGGATTCGGGCGGGCATCGCGAGCAGAGGTACGTCATAGAGACGACCGTTGTCATCGGTGAGGAGTCCTGGCCTATCGAGATCACGCTTACCGACCGTGATACGATGCGATTCAGGATGTTGCTTGGCCGCACGGCTATAAAGAAGAAATTCGTCGTTAATCCGGGCTCTTCCTATCTGGCGGGCAAGCCAGGGCCGATTTCCGGGGACTAGCGACTCAGTGTACGCGCACTGAAGAGGGGGGGAGGCGAGACACAATGCGGATCGCGATTCTGTCACGCAATCCTTCGCTGTATTCGACCAGCCGGCTGGTAGAGGCCTGTGAACAGCGCGACCATACGGTCGACGTGCTGAATACATTGAAGTGTTATATGGATATTGCCGCGCATCGTCCGAGCGTTCACTACCAAGGAAAGGAACTGGAACGCTATGACGCGGTCATTCCCCGTATCGGCGCATCGGTGACAT
>JAZFQE010000302.1:0-10665 GCA_036444955.1 Gemmatimonadales bacterium | reverse complement strand
ACGGCAACCTCGGCGTCATGGATTATCAGAGGTACCGCAATATTGAGAGCGACACCCAGATGCGCAGAAGCATCGCCAGCGCCGACGAAAAACCCGAAGGCAAAGCGGAATGAGCTTTGACAATCTGATCCAGGTTGTCATCGTCGCGGCATTTATCATCTTCTGGCTGGTCGGGGGTAAGAAAAAGGCCCGCACGCGGTCAAGAGAAAGTCACGGTGCCGATCCGCTCCCGCACACGCCACCAGAAGAGCCCGAGCTTACAGCGACAGAAAGACTGATTCGGGAGGCGCTGGGTCTTTCCACTGAACTCAAACCCAGAATTCCGGAGGTGGAGGCGCAGAGTCTAGAGTTTGCCGCGCCGGAGGCGCAGAGTCTAGAGGTCGCCGCGCCGGAGGCGATCTCCATAGAAACCCTCGAGGCGGCGGGCGCCGAGAGCCATGCCAGGTTCCGTCGAAAGTACGTACGCGAGTTCGAGCAGACATCGGTAAGACGTGCAACGGGTCCAGACGTACCCGAGTTGTCGCCGGGCTCGGTCCGGGACGGGATCATCTGGCAGGTTATTCTGGGACCCCCTAAGGGGTTGGAGTAAATCTACGGGCGCCCGTCAGGGCGTGATGAGGATACGGCCCACTCGGCCGTTGAAGTCGTCGTCCACCGACGCCACACCTTCGGGGACCACCCACTCTCCCCCGTCAACCCTCACGTTGAACAGATAAGATCCCCCTGGCACGCGCGTTCTCATTTCCCAGACCCCGGGGGCTACCTGCATCATGCGCACCGGTCTCCAGTCGGTAAATGAGCCGGTGAGCTCGACTGTTCCGGCAACGGGCCCGACCAATCGGATGATGCTGACTCCGTCAGCGCCCGTGATCACCCTCACCGGACGGCTCCGTGAACGTGGGTGGGAGCTCCGCACGCGGGGGGGGGTTGCGATGATTAGGGGCGCCAAGCGCATTCCGAACGTAACGTAGTTGCCACCAGGTAGAGCCTGCGCCGGATCACGCGCGTATTTACCCGCCCCGGCCACGAGTCCCACCCTACGGTTGAGCCAGAAATTGGCCCCCAAGCTCCAGGTCAGGACGTCTGCGAACCCCTCGTCGAAGCGGCGCCCGACTGAGGCGTCCAATTCGAGCGAACCGCGTTTGAGTCTGACCGCCCCCTCTGCATGGACATAAGAGCCAGACTCTAGATTTCGCAGCTCGTAACTAGACCTTATGACGGTGGCCCTGGCCCCGAAATCACGCACCTGCAGCCACGCCCCCGCATCCCCCCGTACCACACTCTGCCAAAACGTGCCATTCCACACCCGAGCGGCCGCAGACCCGATCCATACGCCCTTCTTAAGTCCAGCGTAGTGTATCCTGGCCTGCGCTACGAGCTCCCGACCAGCGGTAGTAACGCGGTTAGCATTTGATTCGCCCCGCGCCGAGAGTTCTCCCCTGAAGCCGCGGTAGGTAGGAGTGAGAACCGATGCCGCACTCAGGATTCTCGTTCCCCACCCTTCACTTTCGAAGCGCGAGAAAGTCGCCGTCCCGACGACATGGGCGACTCCCCGAGTGTAGCTTACCCGCGGGGAGATATTGTAAACGTAAAAAGCAGGGGCATCGTCGTAATCAATGCTCCCTGCCCCGAAGTCTATTGAAGCCTCAACCTGAGCCCCCGCCGGGTGCAACCCTGTAAACAAGCCAGCAAACAGGAACGTGGCGCTGCGCCGCCAGCCCATTATCGGCCTACGGGTCTCTCACCGGGGACGCCAACTCAATTAATACGGGAGGAGCCGGCGGCGGAACGGATGTCGGAACACCTGATCTTATAGATGCCGCTTGCACAGGTGGATATCCCGCTTGAATGTCACTCCCTACCTTTCTCAGCAAATCCTCCAACTCCGCATCGGTCGCTCCAGACTGAGCCAATGTAGCGACGGCTGCAGCCGCAGTATCAGGCGGCACCCCAAGAGCTATCAGATCCGTCAAAACCGCCAGAGGAACCATCACGGACGAGGACGAACGTACCTCTGCTAGCGCTGTAATATAACCCGGGGCAGCCCCGGCTCGCACGGCTCCCGCTCCCGCCAACAACTCCGAATCCGTGGCATCTTCACCGAGCATCTCTCTCGCCGCTGCGAGATCGTCCAACAGTCGGGCAACCGCCTGTACTATCTGGTCGCCCGGAGCGCCCTTGCTCGCTCCTTCGAGCGCCTTGTCGAACAGAGGCTCAGTGGGCAACTGCTGTGCTCTAGCGGACGCAGCGAGCGCCTCGACCCCACGTTGCGTTTCCGCATCCACACGCGCGGCCAATCGCGAATCCTGCGCCAACACACTCCCGACCGCAACCAGCGTAGGAATCAGCGCAAGCGAGAGCACTCGAATCTTAATCATATCTCAGGCACCGTAATAACCGAACTCGGCCAGCCAAAATCACTTTGTAAAGCTCGTGGCGCGCCGGGATCCGCAACCCATTGGGCTCCATCGACCAAGAAAGTGTATTGGTAGCGCCCTGGATCCAGAGGAACCGTTACCACCCATATATCACCAGCCGAAGACGGCTCGAGGGGGGTCGCAGCGGAATCCCAGTCGTTGAAATCGCCGACCACCGTTACCACGCTCGCTTCCGGCACCTTCAGAGAGAACTCAACCAAACGGAATCCGGATGCAGCACTGGACGCAACTTCACCGGCCGGTCGAGAAATTCCTGCCGGCAACATCCATATGGCGAGTGCTATGCTCGCGGCAACCGCGGCCGTCACCGCCGGCGACAGCCGAACGGGCTTTGGCGTAGCCAGCCATCTCAACAACGTGGCCGCAAGACCCGGACGCAGCTCTCGCGACACGGATTCCATCACGCGAACATCCAGCGCCGGATCAATGCGAACCGGTCTTCGCAACTCGTGAGCTACGTCGTCAATCAAATTCGACCGATCATTCACGGTAAACACCATCCAAGAGCCCACGCATGCGCGCGCAGGCTCGGTTGACCCGCATTTTCAAAGCCGAGATTCCTACTCCCGTAATCTCAGCTATTTCCTCGTATCTCAAGTCCTCCACATGCTTCAGCAGGAACGCCTCCCTCTGTTCGGACGGCAGCTCGTTCAATGCCCTCTCTATTTCCTCGCGCCAGACGTATCCATCAACCGGATAGTTGGCAGCGTTCTGCAGCGCGACCTCATCGCCCACAAACAGCCGTTCCCGGCGCCCGCGCGTTGCACCCACAGTGCGGCACCGGTTCACCAAGATCTTAAAAAGCCAACGGCCGAATAACTCAGGGTCGTGACAGTTGCGCAGGGAGCGGTAGGCCCGCAGGAAAGTGTCCTGCAAAACTTCCTCGGAATCCTGCACATTGCCGAGCATGCGGATAGCATATCGGCCTAACCTGTCTCTGTAACGCGCCACCAGCACCGCGTACGCCTCAGCGTCACCACCTAGCACACGGCGTACGACTTCCCCGTCCGTTACATTCATTCAGTTAGACCAAGTAAGTTGTTGTCGGGTCACAGCTTTGCCCTACGGTCCTAGTCTACCCCCCCACGGCTCAAAAGTGACCCCAGCTAGGCGTACAGGTAACCCCCAGACACTTCCCATGCTAGCTATCAATTCTCTCCTCCCAGCGTAATATCCTTTACCACAATGAGTTACGAGCCGCTGCAGACCCGTGATACGGGTTGCTCCCTTGACCTTCAGCCTGGTCGGTCAGAGTGAGACCACAACGTTTGCCGGAGAGTGGGGAACGGTAAGTACTTGCCAGTACGTTCCATGTACAAAAGGTATTTTTCGCCGAAGGCTAATAGCAAATTCTTTTCTTCCTCGTATGTTCGCCTAGTGAGCGCAACAGTAACGGCCGCAAGTGTGACGAGCATTAGCCAGCTACTCGCTATCAAGGTGAAGCAGAGATGAAGAATGATGCCGACGGTGTAGAGGGGATGCCTGACCCAACGGTAGGGACCGTGGGTGACAAGCGTGTGTCCCTGCCGAGTACCACTATGCCGTGTCACATTGTCGCCGAGTGCCGACAATACCCATCCCGCCAAGAGTGAACTGACCGCGGCACCTGCTACGCCTGTCCATCGCAGCCAGTTAGGGGCCGTGTAGTAGCTCCAGCTCAACAATTGCGGGGCAAACAGGAATGAAACGACGACGAGGAGATGTGCCGCCCCAGTCAGCCTGAGCGAGAGGGGGTTACTAACGCGCTGCGACGAACGTCCCGAGCGCTTTTGGCGGCGCTTAGCTCTACCGCGGTAGTATATTGCTATGAAAAGACTTACCAGCACTACAGCAGCCCCCGCCAGCCGGAAAACGCTCGTGTCAGACACTAGGCCTCCCTGATATAGTTGTATATAATAATAATATTAGGACTCACTAATTTCGTCAACGTCAGTCGCCCTGCGGCGAGCAGGTTCATGCGCGGCCGGCGCGAATCACTCTCAAGAAGATGCGCGTTGATGTTACCAGCTCACGAGATCGAATCTTCGATCCCGTTCCAAATCCGACGACCGACCCCTCTACCCAAGACACCGAACAAGACTTCGGCGACGCGGTGAGGTCAGTACACGTCACACGTCAGAGCGCGCCGGACCTTGACCTCGGATTGAGCACCAGATACATATTGGTGCATGGGTAAAACACTGACGACTCGCAGCGTAGTGTGCGACTGTTGCTGCTGTAGCGCCTCTTCGGAGGGCGGGACCGGCTAGCTTTTCGCGCTAACACAGCAGATGCTGACCCACCTCCGGATTTGATTCTGGAGGTGGGTTTTTGATTAACGGATATGAGAGTCAACAGGATGGTATGAACGACCGAGTGATTGAAGGATAGAATTTTGTCAATGCTAGCAAACGTAACCGACAAACGCACGGTGCAATCGACAGAACCAGACTTGTGGAAGCTCGTCGGTGGCACGCCGCTAATTACGTTGACCCATGCCGTTGCAGAGGATCAGCCAGGCTTGCAGCTGTCACTCAAAGCCGAGTGGCTGAACCCGGGGGGTTCTGTCAAAGATCGCCCAGCTAGACAGATACTGCGGGCAGGCCTTACTAGAGGACTGCTACCCAACCGCCGGCTGCTCGACGCTTCCAGCGGCAACACAGCAGTCGCGTACGCAATGCTAGGAGCAGCTGCGGCAGTCGGAGTTACAGTCTGTGTCCCCACTAACGTATCGGCTGAGCGACGCATGCTGTTGCAGGCCTACGGCGCCGAGGTCATTGACACCGATCCGCTCGAAGGTAGCGATGGCGCTATCCGCCGAGCCCGAGAGGTTGCCGCGGCAGAACCGGATCGCTACTGGTATGCCAACCAGTACGACAATCCAGCCAACGTCGAGGCTCACTACCTGACCACCGGCCCCGAGATCTGGCGTGATACGGGCGGTACGATAACACACCTGGTAGCTGGCGTGGGCACCGGAGGCACTCTCATGGGGGCGGGCAAGTTTTTGCGAGAGCAGCAGCCCACCATCCGCCTCATTGCCGTTGAACCAGACAGCGCTTTTCACGGCTTGGAAGGTCTCAAACATATGGCCTCAGCTATCGTTCCGGCGATCTACGACCGTTCGGTGGTGGATGAGACAGTTTATGTGTCCACTGAAGATGCCGAAAAAAAAGTGCGCGAGCTGGCGTTGAGTCACGGGATCTTTGTTGGATGGTCGAGCGGCGCGGCGGTGGCAGCTGCCGAGAAACTATTGGATGATCACGTGATAGCGGGCTCCGGCGGCAAGGTAATAGTTGTCATAGCGCCTGATGGAGGAACGCGGTACCTGTCCGAGGATGGGCGACTGTGGGAAGACCACCGATGTGGATAGATCGGGGCGCTCTTGATGATGTACGCCAGCATCTGACTGGATCGTACCCCAAGGAAGGGTGCGGCCTGCTGTTAGGAGAGGTCCGCGAGAGCGGTGAGCTCTTCGTACAGTGTCGACTCCCCGTGGAGAACCGGACAGTCGAGGCCAGCGCGCACCATCGATATCTGATCACGCCGGACGATTTCCGGCGTGCCGAGCGACATGCCAAGGATCTAGGTCATGAGGTGATCGGAGTATATCACTCTCATCCTGACGCGCAGGCGTTGCCATCGGTACATGACAAGGAAAATGCGTGGCCGTGGTTCGGATACCTTATACTATCGGTAGTTGGCGGGGGAATAGAAGAAGAACGTGCCTGGAGACTCGCTGAGGATCGTGGCGATTTTATAGAGCTGAAGTTGAAGGTTAAGGAGCGGTAACATGTCCGTGACCATCCACATTCCAACTCCACTGCGCCCGTATGCTGGCAACAGTGATTCGGTCGAATTACTGGAAGGTACTGTGGACGAAGTGTTGGAACGCCTGACGAACATGCATCCGAAGTTGAGACACCATCTGTTTCAGGAGGATGGCTCACTACGGAGCTTCGTGAACATCTATGTGAATGACCGCGACACCCGAGATCTGGAACGAGGCGCCACTGCCACGCGTGACGGGGATGACATCTCTATTGTTCCAAGCATTGCTGGGGGGAGCCAGGCACTCAGCACCGAGTTACCGGAACTAAGTCATGAGGAGGTGCTCAGGTATTCGCGCCATCTCATCCTTCCGGAAGTCGGACCAACGGGACAGAGACGCCTCAAAGCGGCGAAGGTCGTTTTGATAGGCGCCGGTGGATTGGGGTCCCCAGCAGCGCTCTATCTGGCCGCAGCGGGAGTGGGAACGATCGGAATGGTAGATTTCGACGTCGTAGAGGAGTCAAACCTCCAGCGTCAGATAATCCACGGAACGGCAACGCTAGGGACGCCGAAACTTGAGTCGGCAGAGACCCGGATAAAAGACGTGAACCCTCATACGCACGTGGAGACGTTCAACGTTCAACTGACATCGGAGAACGCGCTGGAGATTCTCAAAGACTACGATGTTGTACTGGACGGCACGGACAACTTCCCAACGCGATATTTGGTGAATGACGCTTGTGTACTGCTCGGCAAGCCGAACGCATACGGGTCGATTTTCAGATTCGAGGGGCAAGCCTCTGTGTTTTACGCACAGGAGGGACCCTGTTATCGGTGCCTGTTCCGAGAGCCGCCGCCGCCGGGGCTAGTTCCATCATGCGCCGAAGGAGGGGTGCTCGGCGTCCTGCCCGGCATAATCGGCAGTATCCAAGCCCTCGAGACCATGAAGTTGATCCTGGGTGAGGGAGAGACGTTGATCGGCCGTCTCGTCCTGTTCGACGCTTTACAGTTTAAGTTCCGCGAACTCAAAGTGAAGAAGGATCCCGACTGCCCCATCTGCGGCAATAGCCCGTCCATCAAGGAGCTGATCGATTATGAGGCCTTCTGCGGAGTAGGCTCCGAGCCGGTTTACGAAGGGCCCGAGATCACGGCACTAGAACTGGCAGCGGACATGCGGACAAACGCGGATCTGATCGTCGTGGATGTGCGAGAACGCCTCGAGTGGGACATTTGTCACATCGAAGGAGCAACGCTAATTCCGCTCGGTGAGCTGCCGGAAAGATTGAACGAACTGGACGGGCACAAGGAGATCGTGACGCACTGTCACACTGGGGTACGATCGATGCAAGCCCTCGAGATCCTGAAGGCTGCCGGTTTCACCAAAGTACGAAGCCTAAAGGGCGGAATCGCTGGTTGGTCTACCGACGTGGACCCCACGGTCCCACAGTACTGAACTAGCGACCGGCACGATGCCTTCTTCGTCCCACCGTTGTGGACACGGAGGTTACTGAGACGCCTCGTGTAGAAAGACGCATTTTGCTCGCCGACGCGGATGCGTTCTATGTGGCCGTTGCGAGGATGGTGGATCCGGAGGGTGCGGGTAAGGCAAAGCTACTCGTTGTGGGAGGTCGCTCGAACCGTGGTGTCGTTACATCGGCTTCGTACGAGGCTCGCGCATACGGAGTCCGGTCCGCCATGCCTACAGCCACAGCGCGGCGCCTTTGCCCCAACGCCGTGTTCGTCCCGGTTCCACGCAAAGAGTGTGTCGAGAAGAGCCGCGCCGTTCTCCAGATTCTCAGGGAACTAGCCCCAATAGTCGAACCCGCGAGTATCGACGAGTTCTACCTCGACCTAACGGGGACTGAAAACCTCTTCAAGGGAGAGGACCTGGCAGCGACTGCGTGGCGTATTCGCCAGGCGATTCTCGAAAACACCGGTCTCTCGGTCTCAATTGGCGGTGCCACTTCCCGTCTGATTGCAAAACTCGCTGCCAAACAGGCAAAGCCCCGAACCGAGAGGAAAGGTACCGGAGTCTACATCGTGCCCCCGGGAGCTGAACTGCAATTCATGAGTCACTTGCGTCTCTCAGACATCCCAATGATCGGACCGCGTTTCCAAGACCGGTTGGCCGCTCACGGTCTCCACACCGTCGCCCAAGCTCTCGAGCTGGAACGAGATCGGCTAGCACAGTGGTTCGGCAAGCGTTCGGGGAGATGGCTACATGACCGGATCCGCGGCGTCGACTCAACGCCCGTCGCCGGCCGAAGTCAGGCGAAATCGCTGAGCCACGAAGAGACGTTCCCTGAAGACCTCACCGACGGTGAAGATTTGGAACACGAGGTGTTGGGTTTGGCGGTCCACGCGGCGGCGGATCTCAGAATGAAAGGTATGAGGGCAAGAACCGTAACCGTGAAGATTCGCTATTCCGACTTCACTACACGCCAGGCGAGCGAGACACTAAGAATATCTGTTGCCACAGATCGCCCCATTCTTGCAACGGCGCTGACTCTCTTGCAGAAACTCAGCAGGCGGAGGCGTTCGCCGGTTCGTTTGCTGGGTGTATCTCTTTCTCAGCTGGTCGGAGGGTCCGCGCCCGCTGACCAGCTCTCTCTATTCGCTGAGGAACTGGACGAAACTCTGGAGTCCGAACGGGACCGGACGCTTTCGGCTGCCATAGATCGAATAACGAGTCGGTATGGCCGCAGCGGTATCATACGTGCCAGCCAGATCAACCCGGTGACAGAGCGCTGAACCGGTCCATGAACGCCCGCTCTTCCAGAGTCAGACTTCCCACACCGGCCGTACTCACCTTCTCGAAAATCCGCTCCAACTCTTCGCGGTTCACCTCGTGCAAGAGCTTCCTATCGATCTTGCGCCACCGATCGAGATCGCCATGTGCCTGGTTAGTTCGCGGAGCTTTCCCCGCCGGTTCCAATTGGCGACTCAATTCGCGGGCCTGCGAAAGGCGCGGCAGCAACTTCAGATAGATCAGCGCAGCAAGGAAGCCACCAAGGTGGGCGAAGTGCGCGACCCCGTCACTCGAGCCGCTGAACCCCCCGGAGAGCGCCAGTCCCGCCATCAGCGCTACTAGCCACCTGGCTTGGATTGGGACGACACCCCAGATATAGATCGGCTCGGTGGGCCAAAACAGTGCAAAGCCTAGCAGCACTCCGAAAACAGCTCCTGACGCTCCCACGATCGCAGCGTTGGGAGCGAAGAACACGGAGAGGAGGGCACCGCCTAACCCGCTTAGAAAGTAAAGGATAAGAAAGTCTCGGCTGCCGAGTCTGTTTTCCAGCCGCGGGCCAAAGAAGAAGAGCCCAAGCATGTTGAAGAAGAGATGCATGAAGCCGGCGTGTAAGAACATGTAGGTGAACACGGTCCACGGCCGCAACACAACCCAGGCCGGGACAAAACTGAAATCCCTCAGGATTTGCGGGTTGGAAGCCGACAACATGAACGCGATCACGTTGGCGAACAGGAGCCGTGTCACCCACGGGGTCATGAGTCTCTATCTATCCTCTGAACCACGTTTCCGGTTCGGCATTGGGACCCTCACATCGTAATCTACCACTATTAAAAAATAACTCCTCGGAGTTGTTCCCATAGCGCACTGGACAGCGGTCTTTCTTCAGGCAACATTTGCCTCCACGGACGCGCACGTAGATAGGCCCACCTCTGGTGAAAATGCGCGCGGCACTTGATTCGGAGAAGACAGAATGAACATGCAGGCTCTCTCGAGACGGAACATTGCCTGGTCCGCCGTCTCTCTAACCGTCGCTCTGGGATGCTCCAGTGCCACCAGGGAAACTACTCAACAACCGATGGCTCAGGTGCGCGAAGCCACGCCAACGATAGAGGAAGCCCGAGCCTTTATCGAGAATTCGGAGCAGAGATTGGAGGAACTTGGCGTAAAGTACGCGAGGGCTTCCTGGATTCAGGCCAATTTTCTCACACACGACACTGAAATACTCGCTGCCGAGGCTGCAGAGGCCTACATCTCCGCGGGGGTCGAGTTGGCGACCGGAGCAGCACGCTTCGATGCTCTTGAACTGCCCCCGGATCTAGCCCGGAAGATGAAGCTCTTGAAACTGGGGCTAACCATGCCTGCCCCGGCAGACCCCGAACTCACCGCCGAACTGACTCGAATCGCAACAGGCATGGAAGGCACGTACGGGCGAGGTGAGTTCTGCCCCGAGGAGGGAGAGTGTCTCAACCTCGACGACATGAGAGAGATTCTGGCTGCGAGTCGGGACCCGCAGGAACTCCTCAGGATTTGGGTTGGGTGGCGAACCATCTCCCCGCCGATGAAAGACCAATATGTGCGTTTCGTAGAGCTCACCAACGCAGGAGCCAACGAACTCGGCTTTGATGATGTTGGGTCGATGTGGCGTTCAAACTACGACATGGAACCAAACGAGTTCACGCGTGAGCTCGACCGCCTGTGGGGTCAGGTGAGGCCTCTCTACGTCGCGCT
>JAZFQE010000301.1:0-2304 GCA_036444955.1 Gemmatimonadales bacterium | reverse complement strand
TGCTGCGGCTCCACGTCGAGCTCGTCGATCTCAAGATTAATGAGCCACCTACGGCTGAGAATCCATTTCGCGATCGGTATCGATTCGACACGGCGCACGGCAAGATAACGCTGATCGCGGAGCTACGTGACAGTGAAACTGATGAGGTGCTCATCCGCGTTGCGCATCTCGAGAAGGAACTGGCGACCGCGGCTGCGCAGATCACATCGGCGTGGGACGAAGTGCATCAAGCATTCGCGGGCTGGTCAACGATGTTGAGCGATACGCTGCCGACCCCACCCACCGCCAGCGTCCCACAAGTAGCTCAGCTCGGTCGTTAGGATTCCCCTCCAAATCGGTGATCACTCATACCATAATCACCGAACCTATCGGCCGGGCCCATGCCCGGCAGGCGCTTTAGTATCAAGCTTCGCCAGTTCCTGTTCACGTAACTCCCGACGCAAAATCTTGAGCACGGTACTCTTCGGAAGTTCCCCGCGAAACTCAATCTGCCGCGGAATCTTATACGCAGCGAGCTCTCTGCGAGTAAACTCGATCAGCTCTTCAACGGTCGCTGTCTGTCCCTCTGCCAGCACAACGAACGACTTGACCGTCTCACCCCGCTTCTCATCCGGAATTCCGATGGTCGCTGCCTCAAGGACAGCGGGGTGAGCCATCAATACACGGTCGATCTCATCGGGATAGATGTTGTAGCCGCCAGCGATGATCAGCTCTTTCTTTCTGCCGACGATAGCGAAAAATCCGTTTTCGTCGATCACCGCGATATCCCCAGTGTGTAGCCACCCATCTTTGATGGTTTCCTGGGTCGCGTCTGGCTGCTGCCAGTAGCCTTTCATAACCTGCGGGCCACGAATAACGAGTTCGCCCGTCTCGCCATGCGGCATCTCCGTGGTCCCGTCCTCGAGATTCACCACTTTGGCATCGGTTTCGGGTAGTGGGATTCCGATGCTGCCAACTTTTCGCTGCCCCAGTAGGGGAGTGCAATGGGTGACCGGAGAGGCCTCGGTTAACCCGAACCCTTCGACGATCTTGCTACCGGTCAGCTTCTCAAATTTTTCGAGGACATCCACCGGCAGCGGCGCCGAGCCGGAAACACAGGCTTTGATGCTTGTCAGATCACGATTTTCAATGCCGGGATAATTGTTGATCGCGTTGACCTGTGCCGGCACGGTCGGGAACACGGTCACCTTATGCTTGACAATACTCTTGATCAACTGCCGAATATCACGCGGATCGGGCATTAATATCGTCGCAGCCCCAGCGTGTACAGGAAAGTTCATCGACACGGTCATTCCGAAGACATGGAAAAAAGGCAAGGATGCGAGCCACGTTTCCTTGCCGGGCTCGAGTGCTGGAAACCAGGCACTGATCTGTTGCGCATTGGACGATAGGTTGCCATGGGTAAGCATGGCGCCTTTAGACACGCCCGTCGTACCGCCGGTGTATTGGACAACGGCGATATCATCCGCCCCGATGTCCACCTCAGGTGGCCTTGGCGGCGTGGTCTTGATGAGCTGTCTAAAAAAATGGATGCCTTCCTCAGCGTCAACCTTCGCCATCAAGGGCGGATCAGCTCTCCTGAGCTTCAGCGGTGCCAGCAGTTTGAGCGGAAAACGTAAGTACTCCGGAATCGACGCGATAACGTAGTTCTTGACTGGCAGTCTACGGCGAATTGCCTTGATACGACGCTCGAACAAGAAATCCGTCACTACGGCGAGCGTGCAACCCGCGTCATTCCACTGATGTTCAATCTCGCGCTCTACATACATGGGGTTGGTCATTACCGCCTGGGCTCCTAAGGATAATGTGGCGTAATAGGCGATCACCGTCTGGGGCAGATTGGGTAGCTGGATTGCCACCCGGGTGTCCCGACCGACCCCAAGCGTAACGAGCGCCGTTGCTAACCGATCAACGTCTTGTTTGAGCTGCCGGTAAGTGAGGCGGCCGTTCATGAAGATTAAGGCGGTACGGTTACCGTGTGTGGCAGCCGACCGCTTCAAGAGTTGTGGCAAGGAAATATCCTCGAACTCATAACTCGTTGGAACGCCCTCGTCGTAGAGGCTATGCCAGACACGCTTTTCCATCAGCTAGCCGCCCAGTATTGCTTTCTTGAGACCAGCATCCGCGGATCTTCACCCAAACCATGCCTTCTGATAACCGGTTTTACGTTTTGACAGTATAACGTTGCACTGAGACCGCTACCGCCGCCACCTAAGGAGAGCAGGACGCGTGCAGCCACGTGCTCGGGTCCAGCTCGATCGATGGAGTCGCGTCAGCTGGGTCTACCATATCCCTTCATCCAGT
>JAZFQE010000300.1:0-2107 GCA_036444955.1 Gemmatimonadales bacterium | reverse complement strand
CATTCTCCGTTGTGAACGTCGGTGAGTCTGTGTCGGCATCCGACAAGATTACTGGTGCCCCGCCCGTCTGCACCCAGCTGAAGGCCAGCTGATCCCCGTCGGGGTCGCTGCTTCCAGCGCCGGATAGTATCACTGTGTCAACACCAGAAATGAATTGGTCCGGCCCAGCATCAGCGGTGGGAGGCAGGTTATCGACGGACTGAATCACTACGTGAAGGGTATCGACGCCGGTCCCGCCTTCGGTATCCGATACCAACAGGGCGAATCGAAGTGTCACGTCGAGGTTGGGAGCCGTGAAGGAGGAACTTTCGGTGTCTGCATCCACCAGAGCGACTGCCGGTCCCGCCGTTTGGGCCCATGAAAAGCTAAGTGCGTCGCCATCCGCATCGGAACTCGTGGAACCGTCAAGCGTGACTACCTCGCCGCCAGATGCGGACAGGTCCGCACCTCCGTCCGCCGTGGGCGCTTGATTAGGCACTGGTGGCGCGGGACAACCGGCCGCCGCCAATAGACACAGTGCCAACGAATAAGTTGCCGACCGTTGGGCGGCACTCCGTCTCGGATTCATAGCCTTCTCCTCGTAGTGAAGTTCAAGAATCAGTGTCCGTCGTCACCGTTCAGGTCGATGCCCGCGAGCGAGACCGCGGTGCCCTTAACCGCCGCCCACGCTGAAGCTTGCAATCAGCTCCTCAACACCTGAACAATCGCGATGTCACGAGCATCCCGATCGCTTGAAATCCTCGTGAAGCTCTTGGAACTTGTCTATTGTTCATCTTCTACCAGCACCCATTTGGTGTCAGGATTGTATTGCGACATGGACTTGGCAATCTCGTGACTCTCTTTGCCCAAATCCTTCTCGTACACCTTGCCCTGGTGACTCACGAGAAACGTCATGATGCCCGACGAACCGTAGTCGGCTGGGCAGACAACCAGCGCGAAACCCGCAATCATGTTCCCATTGATGACGTATTTGTACTCGCCGCCGGGAGGATACGCGCCTTGCCCCGTTAGGATTCTGTAGTAGTAGCCATGGAACGGGAGGTTGGCTTTACCGGTCGTCTTCGCCTTCTCGAGGTACGCCGCCGCATCCGCTAGTAACGGACCGAACGGACTGAGCTCTTGGTTGTCGTCCAAGTTTACGTGCCAGTAGAGCCCGTCTTTCTTGCCTTCCGTGCTGCCCAATCGTTGGGCGTATTCGAGCACATCATCCCCATCGCGATCCGCCGATCTGTACTCCTCCTGGGCGTCTACATAGGCATGGCAAGTATCTATGACTCCCAGCTCATTCGCCCCAATCCGGCGGTTGAGAATTTCCTCCGCCCCCTGAGCCGTGTCAAACTGCCAACCACCATCCACCTTCACCAGCGGTATCGGGAAGGGCCAGGCCTTGTTCCCCAGAATCAGGATTCGCTTCTCTTCACCTTCTGTTAGCAAGGTCTTTTTTTGTTGCGACGCTTCGTAGAGACGCTCGAGCGCCTCGTCGCGCGCAATTTTATCCGTCACGACAATGAGCTTCTCATGTTCATGCCCGAAGATCTCCAATAGGGCCTTTTCGTCTTTCCCTTTGAAGGCGAGAAGCAACGCCCCCAAGGCGACTTCAGGCGATGAGAAGACTAACTGCTTGTTCGCCCTGGTATCTGTCTGTGTGGCTTTGCTCTGACCGGACGCAGGAAGGGCCATCGGAAACAAGCTCGCCCCAACCACAAACGCCGTCGCCATCGCAGCGCCTCGCCGGGCATGCAAAAGCCTCTTGAAGTTTCTAAGCATGATCATTCTCCACCCTTCCGGTTGCAGCATGTTTCTGAAGCTGTGCCTGCCTCGACTAGCGGCGCCGTCCTCCGCCACCGCGGCGTCCGCCTCCACCGCGACTTCGCGCCCCGCGAGAGCTGTTCGACCGCGCACTGCGCCCTGACTTGTATCCGCCATACGCCCCTCCACCGGACCGTCGCGTCGTAGACCGTTTCTGGCTTGCGGGTTTCGTTCTTCCGGTGGTACGATTCGCTGAACGATTAGTCGCGCGATTGCCGCCAGCGCGATTGGCCGAATTCGTACGTGGGGCGTTATTGCGTTGCCCGGAACGGTAGCCGGCCCTGTACCCTTGCCGAGT
>JAZFQE010000299.1:0-4111 GCA_036444955.1 Gemmatimonadales bacterium | reverse complement strand
AGGGCACGCCGGAGAAGCGAGCCGAAGAGGCGGCGCGAGCCGCTGAGAGCCTAGGGGTCAAGCTCCGAGTTAATGCCGGTCTTCCTGACGCCCAGCTGAAAAACGATGACGCCTCACGGAAGGTGATCGTGGAGCTATTGCGGCGGTTTCGGCCGTCCACCGTCATCCTCACGTTTCCCGCCGGAAGACATCCTGACCACCGCATCGGGACGGAGCTGTGTCGAGACGCATGCTTCTTCTCCGGTCTCAAGAACTATCCTGCTGACGGCTCGGCCCACCGTCCAGAGAAGATCATCTATGCCCTCGCCTACCGGGAAAATCCAGTGAAACCCACGTTCGTAGTGGACATCTCGGATGTCTTTGAAATCAAGATGGCTGCAATCAAGAGCTACTCAACACAATTCGACGGGGTTCATTCGGCTGGCGAGCTATTTCCTACTGGGCAGGATTTATACGACCTGGTTCGGACACAGGACGCACACTACGGCAGCCTCATACGGTGCGCTTACGGTGAGCCGTTCTACACAGACGAGACGGTCCGCATCGATGACGTCGTGGCGATGGGCGTCAGATCCATCTGACGAGACACCCGGGCATTCCCCTCGACGCGTATTGCTTCTAGTTTCCGCACGTCATGAAGCAAGCCGTATATCTCGACAATGCAGCAACAACCCCAGTGAGGCCCGAGGTGTTGGAGGCGATGCTGCCCTACCTGCGAGCCGACAAGTTTGGCAATCCTAGCTCAGCGCACCGCTATGGACGCGAAGCGAGAGCGGGTGTTGAAGACGCCAGGCGCCGGATTGCCGATGCACTGGGTGTCGAGTCCAGGCAGATCGTATTCACGTCTGGAGGTACCGAAGCGGACAACCTCGCCGTCGTCGGTGGCACGCTTGCCGCCCGCAGCAAGGGAGCTCCCTTCCGGGTCGCAGTAAGCACGATTGAACACAAAGCCGTCCTCGCTGCCGCACATACCGTCGAAGAGATGGGTGCAGACGTAACGACCGTGCCCGTCGACAGCTGCGGCCGTGTAGAGCCCGACGCAGTGACGGCGGCCCTCGAGTCAGGTCTGGGTTTGATGAGCATCATGTGGGTGAACAATGAGATCGGTGCCGTTCAGGATATCCCGGCCATCGCCGAAGCTGCCCATTCGAGAGGAATAACTTTCCATACTGACGCCGTTCAAGCTGTGGGTAAGATTCCGTGCACGTTTTCCGAGATTGCATGCACCTGCGCCACAATTTCCGGGCACAAGATTGGGGCAGCCAAAGGCATTGGAGCCCTGATCGTCAGGGACAAGTCGGCGGTCGAGCCCATTCTGCACGGCGGACAGCAGCAGCAGGGTGTTAGACCCGGAACAGAAAACGTGCCGGGGATAGTGGGACTCGCGATTGCGGTGGAGCTAGCAGTGAGCGAGCTCGAAGAGATCGCTCCAGCGCTCTCGCACCTGAGGAACCGCTTCGAGGAGGGGATTCGCGCGGCTGTTCCAGACGTGGTTATTCACGCAGCAGACGCACCACGCGCCCCACACATAACCAACGTCTCCATTCCAGGAACTGATACGGAGACGATGCTGATGCATCTCGATCTTGCCGGGATAGCTTGCTCGTCTGGCTCAGCGTGTACCACCGGATCGGTCGAGGCCTCACACGTCATGAATGCGCTGGGCGTCGATAGAGAGTTGGGCGAATCCGCTCTGCGGTTTTCTCTTTCAAAGAGTACGTCGACGGATGACATCGACTACGTACTCCAAGAGTTGCCGGCTATCACCCGGAAAGTCCGCAAACTCGCTGGGGTGTTAGGAAGGTAAGTGGGAGATAGAGTTCTGGTTGCTATGTCCGGCGGTGTCGACAGCTCCGTAGCCGCCGCGCTGTTGGTCGAGGACGGCTACGAGACCATCGGTGTCACAATGAAGCTGTTCTGTTATGGCGACTCCGTACCCGACAGGCCGTGCTGTTCTCTCGACTCAATACAGGATGCTGCATCTGTCTCTAAGACACTCGGCATACCGCACTACGTCCTGAACCTCGAGGGTCGATTCAGGCAGCACGTAATCGACAACTTCGTATCCGAGTACGCAGCCGGCCGAACGCCGATTCCGTGTGTTCGGTGCAATTCATTTACGAAATTTAGAGATCTCCTCGCCCACGCCGACTCATTAGAATGCAAATACCTCGCGACGGGACATTACGCTCGTACCGAAGGAGGTTCAATCTTTCGCGGCAAGGATCCGGAGAAAGATCAGACATATTTTCTGTGGGGGATCGAGCGGAGCGTCGTAAGTCGCATGCTCACCCCCGTGGGAGAACTGCATAAGGATGATACTCGAGAATACGCGCGCAGATTGGGACTAGTGACCGCAGACAAGCGGGAGTCCGTCGAGATCTGTTTCGTACCCGATGATGATTACGTGGGGCTACTCGAGCGACGGCTGCCTCGCGAGTCGCCTGCATTGAGCCCGGGGCAGTTCCTCACCACCTCCGGAGAGGTTGTGGGGTCACATCGAGGATATTCGAGGTACACAATTGGCCAGCGGAAGGGACTACCGGGCGGATTTGACCAGCCCATGTATGTGGTTTCTATCGAGCCCGCGAACAAGTCGGTCGTTATCGGAACCGCTGATGACCTGTACGGAACCTCGGTCACTCTCGAGGAGATCAACTGGCTCGCCGAGCCGCGTGGCCCTGGTGATAGCTGCGAGCTGCAGATCCGATACCGATCTACACCTGTACGAGCTGAAATCCAATCGAGTTGCGAGGTCTCAGAGAGTACGCTGGTACTGAAGTTGATGGAACCAGCCCGCGCTATTACGCCAGGTCAATCCGGAGTGATCTACGACGGAGACCAGCTGTTGGGCGGCGGTATCATAAGCTAGCTACACAGACAACGCACATCAGCGGAGCGGCCACATGGCGAAGATAACAGCACAGCTCACGGGCTCGACCACTGTGAAGATTAGTGACGGGCGGCATGACTGGGGAGCCGACGAACCCCTGGGCGTGGGAACCGACACCGCACCCGATCCCTACGAGCAGCTCTTGGGATCGCTCGCCGCATGTACATGTATAACGCTGTCGCTTTATTGCAGACACAAAGGGATAGCTCTCAATGGGGTGAGTGTGGCCTACGAGTATGAGCGCGTCCACGCCGATGACTGCGACGAATGTGAAGAAGAAATGACGGGCTTCATCGATAGAATCAGGGGCAAGGTAGAGATCGACGCTGACGCGAACGAGGCCCAGCAGAAGCGACTTCGGGAAGTGGCGGTACGCTGCCCGGTGCACAAGACGCTTGCGAATCCGATTGTCTTCAGCGACACCGTCGTTTTCGGTTAAATGAATGAAGGGGTTCATAGCCCGTACGTTCATCACGGCCTTCGGCCTTTGGATCGCCGATACTATTCTGCCCGGAATTCGCTTTGACGGCGTTGTTTCGCTTTGGCTTTCCGCCTTGTTACTCGGCGTTGTGAACGCTGTAGTGCGCCCCCTTGTGGTGTTGTTGACCCTCCCAATCACTTTTCTAAGCCTAGGCCTCTTCATACTTGTAATAAACGGATTGATGTTGATGATGGTGGCAACCTTTGTCAGTTCGTTTCACATAGCCGGACTGGGGTCGGCGGTTATCGCGTCGATTATCTTAGGCATCTCCGGCTGGCTAGCAAACGGATATATCGGCGACAAGGCACGTGTAGAGGTCTGGTCCCACCGGAAGAGACTGAAATAAATTCTCGATAGATGCTCCTTGCCGGTATCCTTGGGATAGCCTTTTGGCTTCTTGTCCTGCTGACGGCCGCCCGGCTGGCGAAACGAATCCCTGCCCTCCCACCGGTTTCCGGCGCATCTGTTCACGTTTCCCACGGCACCATCCTCTGGAGGGACAGGAGGTTCAGTTGGCACCGTGACATTAGAGCAATGAAGTACTTGGCGTGGCGTCTCGTTCCGCTACTGGCCGTCGTTGCAGCCGCGTCGTGCGCCAAAACAAATACATCGCTACAGCCCATCTTCATTAGCGGCCGCGCGGTGGCGGTGGTAGGCGACAGCATAATCGCTGTGACCATATCTGACCCACCCGGTGTCGTCGTTCGAAATCGACTCTCCGGCAGCTTGGACACGCT
>JAZFQE010000298.1:0-8746 GCA_036444955.1 Gemmatimonadales bacterium | reverse complement strand
AGGGCGGCAGCCTGCTCTTCCCCTTCGGTTATCTCGCAGCTTCCCGTAACCATCAACGTCTCCCTGCCGTGCACTATGTACACGCCCACAAACGCAAACCTGCTGTTGAACGCCTCTACTACAGTCGCTCCCTCTAAATCAACCGTTCCCTTGGGCAACACCTTGTCCACACCCCGAACGGCAACCCGGGCCCCAGCCTGTATCCGCGCCCGCGGCGTGTCTGCCGCATCTTCCTCGCTAACTATCTGGTTGCCGCCAAAATCGAGCGTGAGCGTGAACTTCACCCGCTGCCGCTCCAACGGCGTCACCTCCAGCTTCTCAAAGACGATCCCCCGCCGGGAGGCCTTTGCCCGGACCGCATCCGCCTCCAGCACATTTATCGGCCTGACCTCGGCGGTCTGCGCCACGCTGATCTTCCTGTGATCAACCTTGAGACCCAGGTGCGCCAGCAGCGCGCTCTCTACATTCCTGACAACTTGCTTCGGAGCCAGCCCACCCTGGGTGAAGACATGCACCTCCTGGATTTCACCAACGGGTGAGGCCACCACACGCGCCGACAGCACGCCCTGCAGGCTGCCTATAAGGTTTTCCGCTCTCCTGATGCCCCAGGGGTCGTTCTTTACTGCGGATCCCTCAGGATCCCTGTTTCCCCCTCTTTCCGCCGGATCTGGTGCCAAGCATCAACCCCGTGAAATTTGCCCACAACACTTCCCTGGGACCCGAAATAAGTCAAGCTATAGCTTCCCTCGATCTCTGAAGGGCCTACACTATGTGACCTATCTCACGATCTGTCAATAGTGAAACCGCCTCAACATTAGTAGTGACACCAACTTAGGGACAGCGCGCGTCTTGTGTGAGCAGATGTCCCCACACGTGGGAGCGGGGCGTCCGAATGGGTGAAGCCGGGCACCGGACGGCGATACGAACACGCGGTCCGCGGCCCCGTGGACATCTAACCTATTGTGAAATAATCAGTTATGGGATAAGAAGCCACGCAGATCAGTTGCGCTGAAACTCCCTGATCTTGCGGTAAAGCGTGCGCTCTCCAATCCCCAGCCGCTTGGCCGCCTGCCGCCGGTTGCCGTGCGTGTCCCGGAGCGCTGCCTCAATCGTCGCCCGCTCCACATCCGCCATCGTCATGCCTCCCCGGTACACCACGGCGTTCCCACCCTCCGGTTCCGCTGCCAGCTGCTCCACCAGATGGAGCGGCGGAGCAGCGTGCCACACCCCCGCCACCTCCGCCACCTCGGGAGAGCGCACGTCAATCACCTCAACCGCCTCCGGCCGACTTTCGATGTTCCGTTTCAGCTCCTCGATCTGCAGCTTCAGCTCCACCAGGCTGCGGAAGATGAACTCGAGCTCCTGACCGCGACCCCTGTCTTCGGACTCAGCAAGCAAGACCGGAAGCAGGCGGGTTCCCTGGTCGCGAAGATCGGCTGGAATGTCGCTGGCACCTATCTCTCGGCCCGGGGCCAGCACGACCATGGATTCGACCAGATTGCGCAACTGTCTCACATTGCCAGGCCAATGCGCGTTCACCAGAATCTGCATAGCCTCGCCAGTGATCCCCTTGAACGACTTGTTGTGCACGGCGCTCAACTCCCGGATGAATCGGCTCACTAATATCGGTATGTCGGATCTTCTTTCCCTCAGCGGTGGCAGGTACATGCTCAGGACGTTGAGCCTGTAAAACAGGTCGTCGCGGAACTTGCCCGACGCCACGGCCTCCTTCAGTGGGCGGTTGGTCGCAGCGACGACACGGACGTCTACCTTGGTGTCCTGAGTTCCACCGACACGGAAGAAAGACCGGGTTTCCAGCACCCGCAGCAGCTTCACCTGAACCGAGAGCGGCATATCGCCGACCTCGTCGAGGAACAGGGTTCCACGGTCCGCCAGTTCGAAGCGGCCTAACCGGCGCTCTGCTGCACCGGTAAACGCCCCCTTTTCATGCCCGAACAACTCTGATTCCAACAGCGTCTCGGGCAGGGCAGCACAGCTCACCGCGATGAAAGCGTCTTGACGTCTCGGCGATAAGTCGTGTAATGCCTTGGCCACGAGCTCCTTACCCGTACCCGACTCCCCCTCGATCAGCACCGTGCTCGAGGCCGGGGCCATCTGCTCGATCTTCACAAGTATTTCCTGGACCGCAGGACTCTCCCCCACTATGCCGGTCCGGACCTGCAACTCACGCCGGTCTATCAGACTGCGCGCGAGCGCAACTATCTCCCGCGGTTCAGCAGGTTTTGCGATCCACGCCGTGAGGCCGAGCTTGGCGGCAAACCTCGCCGGATCGGGATCCGTGGTCTCCATGATGCCCAGCGTCGGTATGTCCCGGTCCCTGGCGATCTCGATTATCTCGCGAGCGGACTCGTCGTGCAGGCTACCCGTCAACACGGCCAGATCGGGGGGATACTTGCGGAGAATAGCGCGGCGGTTGTCGACTGCGGAGACCAACCTGGTGTTGAAGCCGGCCTGCTCAAAGGCGCCGTTACACCTGACGGCTACCTCCAAATCGTCCATGGTTATGAGAACGCGCTCACTCATTCGTGGTCGGTCGGTAGCTCCTTGAGCAGCTGAACGGCATGCGCCACAAGTGGCTGCAAGACAGCCAGTCCATCCCGCACACCACCCGGGCTGCCCGGCAAATTGACTATCAACGTCGCGCCCCTGGTCCCAGCGTTAGCACGCGACAGCGCGCTGCGGGGAAAAGAGTCGCGTGCGGCGGCCCGCATCGTCTCAGCTATGCCGGGAACCTCGCGATCCAAAACGGCGGCTGTTGCATCGGGGGTCACGTCGCGCGGCGCCAAACCCGTACCGCCGGTGGTCAATATGATATCGGCGGCAGCGGTATCGGCCCACTCAACTAGGATTTGTGAAATTCGGTCCTGCTCGTCCGGCACCGTTCGCCTGGCAACCAACGCGAACCCCTGTTCCTCTGCCCAATCCGCAATGGCCTGACCCGACGTATCTTCCCGCTTCCCCGCTGCTCCAAGATCAGATACGGTCAGTATCGCGACTCTAACCGTAGGACCATCGCCGCTCACTTAGTTCCTTTTGACGCTCCCGCCTTCGTAGAAGGGCATTTTCACAACCTCGGCGGCGACGCGCTTGCCGCGGCAGTCGACTTCGATAGCTGTGCCCGGTTCGGCCGAATGAGCCGGCAGGTAGGTGGTACCTATCCCCGTATCCAGCGACGGGCTGAATCCGCCGCTTCGCACCGTATCAACGCTCCGGTCACCCAGATACACGTCGTATCCCTGACGGGGAAGCGTCTTCTTATCAGCACTCTTGAATCCGACCAGCTTGCGATCAACACCCTTTGTCTTCGTCCGCTCGAGCGGAGTTAGGCCGGTGAACGGTACGCCCTTGTTCAATTTCACAATCCAACCCAAGCCAGCCTCGTACGGGTTGACGGTGTCGTCGATATCATTGCCGTAGAGAGGATATCCCATCTCGAGCCGGAGCGAGTCGCGCGCTCCCAGCCCAACGGGCTGACCCCTCCCGTGACCCACCAGCGAATGCCACAACACCTCCGCGTGTTGGGGCCTGCAATAAATCTCAAAGCCGTCCTCTCCTGTGTAACCCGTGCGGGAAATAAACACGTCCACACCGGCCACTTGGCCGGAATCGAAGTAGTAGTATCTCATGTTGGCGAGCGGAATGCTGGTGAGCGACTGCACCAACTCTTCACTCTTGGGTCCCTGAACCGCGAGTAGGCCCACATCGTCGGATATGTCCTTGAGCCGGACATTGATGCCCCCTTTGCGACGCACGATGTACTTCCAATCCTTGGCGATGTTGGCCGCGTTCACAACCATCATGATCCGATCTTCAAACCGGTAGACGAGGCAGTCGTCGATAAACGTTCCCTTATCAGTTAGCAGGGCGCTGTATTGTGCCTGTCCTGGCTCCAAGGCTCCCACGTCGTTACAGGTCAGCCTGTTCACGAAGGCATTCCGGTCGGGACCGCTAACCTCGAACTCGCCCATGTGCGACACATCGAACACGCCGACGTCGGTCCGCACTATTTCGTGTTCCTTCGTTATCCCGGTCTTGTACTGTACCGGCATCTCGAACCCGGCAAACGGGACCAGTTTGGCGTTCAACGACTTGTGCAGATCGTAGAACGGCGTGCGTTTGAGTTCTTGCGCACTCATCTCAATTCCCTTTCAGCTCAGTAGTGTCGCCAAGAGAGCCTTTTGAGCGTGAAGACGATTTTCCGCCTGGTCGAAAACGCGCGATTGCGGACCCTCGAATACCTCCTCCTCAACCTCCTCACCGCGGTGAGCCGGGAGGCAATGGAGAAATATCGCGTCTGGGGCCGCAGATTGCATCTCCCCTTGCGTGACCGAGTAGCCGCCGAAGGCCTTGGCACGCTCCTCGGTCTGCGTTTCGTGTCCCATGGAAGCCCAGACGTCCGTGTTCACTACGTGAGCACCCGACACGGCTTTCCTGACATCCCGCGTCAAAAGGACTTGGGTCTTTGACGCAGCGCCTGCGAGGATGTCCGGATCGGGGTCGTACCCCTCGGGACACGCCAGCCTTAATTCGAACCCAAACATGCTTGCGGCGTTGAGCCACGAATTTGCCACGTTGTTCCCGTCCCCCACCCACGCCACGACCCGGTCGTCACAGCCACCGAAGTTCTCTATCACGGTCATCAGGTCGGCAAGCAGTTGGCACGGATGGAGAAGATCGGTGAGTCCGTTGATAACGGGGACAGACGCGTATCTCGCCAGCTCCTCCGCTTCGGAGTGATCGAACGTGCGGATCATGATGCCGTCCACGTAGCGCGAAAGCACGCGGGCGGTATCCTTGATCGGTTCGCCCCGACCCAATTGGATATCGCGGGTCGAGAGGAACAGGGCGTGACCGCCCAGCTGATACATCCCAACCTCGAACGACACCCTGGTACGGGTACTGCTCTTGGTGAAGATCATCGCCAGCGTTTTGCCCGCGAGCGGGTTGTCCTGGTAATCACCGGACTTCATCCGGCCGGCGAGCAGGATGATGTCCAGTATCTCACTCCGCGACAGATCGCAGATAGCGAGAAAATCTCTTTTCGGCATAGGTCGTTTTGGGGAGTCGGTGGGCCCGCGGCGGGATTCTACCGACGGCATCAAAGAATATATTTTCGGAGGTCCTCGTCCTCGACCACTTTCTCCAGGCGCTCTCGCACCACGGACTCATCAAATACGACTTTCTTGTTATCGACGTCCGGGAGATCGAACATTAAATCTTCCAGCAAAGTGGTCATGACGGTGTGCAGGCGCCGCGCACCAATGTTTTCCATGCGCTCGTTCGCCTTGTACGCTATCCGTGATATCTCGGCAATACCGCCGCTCGTGAATTCGAGCGTCGCGCCATCGGACGCACACAGTGCCTGATACTGTTTGGTGAGGGAGTTTTCGGGCTCCGTCATTATGCGAACGAAGTCCTCCTGCGTAAGATGAGCAAGCTCAACTCTTATGGGAAAGCGGCCTTGCAGCTCAGGTATCAGATCCGATGGCTTGCTTACGGTGAAGGCGCCGGCGGCAATGAAAAGGATGTGGTCGGTACGGACATATCCGTATCTCGTCTGGACAGTTGATCCCTCGACTACGGGCAGCAAGTCGCGTTGAACTCCCTCACGTGAAACGTCCGGCCCGGCCTGGCCCCGCTCACCGGCTACTTTGTCCAGCTCATCGATGAAGACAATGCCGTGGTTCTCAACCCGGTCCAACCCTTCGCTGATCACGTCATCCATGTCCACCAGTTTCTTTATTTCATCGTCCAGGAGGATGCGCCTGGCTTCAGGGACCTTGACGGTGCGTCGCTTAGTGCGTTTCGGCATCATCTCCTGGAGCATTTCACCAAGATTGAAGTCAGGGCCCTCAGCACCCTGCGGAGGTTGGATGAATTCCAAAATCGGCAAGCTCTGCTGACTCACCTCGACCTCCACGTCTTTTTCCTCGAGCTTCTCGTCCTTCAGCAGCTTGCGCAACTTCTCCCGCGTGCGATTGTACCGCTCCTGCGTTAAGTCGCCCTCTTCAGGCACCGCTTCCGTTTTTCCCGAGGGCGCTACGACAAACTGCCTGTCGTCATCTGAGGAGTCGGCGCTATCCGTCTGAGTCGCAGCCTTGAGTCTGGGCTCCTTCACCGGCGGCGGCAGTAGCAGATCCAGCAGACGCTCCTCGGACCGTTCCTGAGCTACCGCTAGCACATCCTCCTCCCGCTCCGCTCTGACCATATTGATGGATCCGTCTACCAACTCCCGTATCATCGACTCCACATCTCTCCCCACGTACCCTACCTCGGTGAATTTGGACGCTTCCACCTTCACGAACGGTGCCCCCGAAAGCCGGGCGAGCCGTCGTGCTATCTCGGTCTTTCCCACTCCCGTAGGACCGATCATGATGATGTTGTTGGGGAGAATCTCGTCTCTGATATCGTCCGGAGCTTTGATCCGGCGCCACCGGTTCCGCACCGCGATCGCAACGGCTTTCTTTGCGTCGTCCTGCCCGACTATGAAGCGATCCAGCTCCGCGACGATCTGCCGCGGTGTCAGCTCCTCCAGCCACGGCTGCGGCTCGGTAACATCCGCCGAGCCTGCCTCCGTAGGCAGCGGGACCTTTTCTTCTGCGCTAGACGTCATCTCGATCTCACCTCGAACACTCCCTGGCTACTTGAGATCCAGCACTGTGACGTTGGAATTAGTGTACACGCATATATCTCCAGCTATCTTGAGGCTCTGCTCGACGATTTCACGCGCCGAGAGATTCGAGTGAGTCTCGAGCGCACGAGCCGCCGCCAGCGCGTAGTTTCCGCCGCTACCCACCGCTATGATACCATCGTCCGGCTCGATCAGTTCTCCGCTTCCGCTGATGACAAAGGTCTGCTCGCTGCTCGACACCAGTAGCAGGGCTTCCAGCCTGCGGAGAACTCTGTCGCTGCGCCAATCCTTGGCTAGTTCCACAGCAGCCCGCGGCAGGTTCTTGGGATACCGTTCCAGCTTCTCCTCGAACTTTTCGAACAGGGTGAAGGCATCCGCGGCTGTACCCGCGAACCCCGCCAAGATCTTTCCCTCGGCAAGAGCGCGCACCTTGTTGGCAGTGGCCTTCATTATCGTCTCCCCAAAGGTCACCTGACCGTCGCCCCCGATAGCCACCTTGCCGTCACGGCGCACGGAGATGATGGTAGTCGCATGGAATTTGTCGAGACTCTTCATTGGTTCCCGGGCCTAGTGTTCAACATCGCTGTGAAAGTTACGCCCGCGGGTGTGATTTCTGGTAGACGTCCTTCAGACGCGCCACGCTCGTATGGGTATAGATCTGAGTCGTGCTGAGCGACGCATGACCCAACAGCTCCTGAACGGCGCGCAGATCGGCGCCGGCGTCGAGCAGATGTGTAGCGAAGCTGTGGCGTAGGCTGTGGACTTTGAGCTCGGACCTCGTATCGACCAGTTGGAGCATCCCCCGGACCGCCGACTGGACCCTTCGCGCACTGAGTCGAGTACCCCTGACCGACAGGAACACAGCCCTGCGATCGCCGTGGCGCCGCACTCTCGCCAGTAGCTCATCCCTCGATTCCATGTACCGTCGCAAGCTGTTCACCGCTTTCCGGCCGACTGGCAAGATTCTCTCTTTGCGGCCCTTCCCTCTCACCTTGACTCGATCCGATATGAGATCGAGGTCAGGTATGTTGAGTCCGACGAGCTCGCTCAGCCTCATCCCGGTGCTGTAGAACACCTCCAGCATCGCGAGGTCGCGCACCTCCTTGAAGCCCCCTGTCCTTGCCGCTGATTCAGCAAGCTTGAACAGGCTGTCGATGTCTGTCCGATCCAGGTAAGCAGGCAGTTTCTTCTCTAGTTTCGGTGACCGCACCGCCAGCGCGGGGTTGGCACTCACACCATGGTGCATGTTGAGGAACTTGTAGAACGTGCGGAGCGTGGAGATCGCGCGGGAGACGGATCTCTTGGCGAGACCTCGCCTCCCGAGCTCACCCATGAAGCTGCGGACCGCCAGCCGATCCACACCGTCCCAAGACCATCCCGATCCTTGACCGTAGTACTCCCCGCAGAACTCCTGAAACAGCCTGAGATCCCTGCCGTACGCTTTCACGGTGTTGGGGGAATCGTTTCGCTCTTTTTCGAGAAATGTCAGGAACTCCCGGATCTCCGACCGGTGTTCCAGTCGGGCGTTTGCAGTCACACAGATACCACCTGAAGTTCCTGCGCGAACTTCTCGATCGCCGCCAATGATCGCTCGGCCCACAGCTCTCGCTTCCGTTTCTTGTCCTTCACCCGCGCTGCAAGAGGAGGGAGCAGTCCAAAGTTAGCGTTCATGGGCTGGAAATGTGCCGGGTCGCAGTTGTGAACATAGGCTACGAGTCCACCTAGCATCGTCTCACAAGGGGGGATAGCCGGCTCGAGCCCGGCCAACAGCCGACTCAAGTTAACACCACACAGCAGGCCGGTTGCGAGCGATTCGGTGTAACCCTCCACTCCCACTAGCTGGCCCGCAAACAGCAGGGTGGGTTCGTCTCTGGCGGAAAGGTGCGCGGTCAGAGACGCAGGAGTGTTGATGTACGTGTTGCGGTGCACGCTCCCAAAGCGCAGGTACTCGGCTGAAGCCATACCCGGAATCGTATTCAGAATTCGCTTCTGCTCGGGAATTCGCAACCGGGTCTGAAAGCCAACCATGTTCCACATCTGACCGGCAGCATCTTCCATGCGGAACTGGACAACTGCGTAGGGCTCCTTCCCAGT
>JAZFQE010000297.1:0-5083 GCA_036444955.1 Gemmatimonadales bacterium | reverse complement strand
CCTCCTATATTCCTCGGCATGGCAAAGCCCGTGATACTAGATGGGGAGTCGTTGTCGATCGAGCAAATTGTGGCGGTGAGTCGGCAGGCCGCCGACGTTTCCATCGCGCCCGACGCTGCCGCCCGCGCTCGTGATTCCCGCAGCGTCATAGAAGAAGCCGTCGCAAACGGGGCGGTCATCTACGGTGTGAATACCGGGTTTGGCAAGCTTGCCAACGTGAAGATCTCTGACGAGCAGCTCGAAGAGCTTCAGCGCAATCTCATCCGCAGCCATGTAGTCGGTTTGGGAGAGCCGCTCCCAGTGGACATAGTGCGAGGAATAATGTTACTCCGCGCCAATGTTCTCCTCAAACCAACGAGCGGAGCCAGGCCGGTTATTGCGCAAAACCTTGCCGATATGCTCAACCGGGGAATTCATCCAGTCGTTCCCGAGCAGGGGAGTGTAGGAGCATGCGGCGACTTAGCTCCTCTGGCACATGTGGCGCTGGCGATGATGGGAGAAGGTGAGGTCGAGGTGGGTGAACCGGCAAAGGGTGCGGGCCGCAACCTGCTTCCGGCCAGGGACGCGCTGGGAGCGGCAGGTCTCGAGCCGACCACGTTTCAAGCGAAGGAGGGACTGTCCTTCATCAACGGGACCCAGGCACAGACGGGCATTCTTGCTCTGCTGGTGCACGACGCCCGCAACCTGTGGCGCAGCTCCATCGCAGCAGCTGCCACGAGCTTGGAGGCTCTGAGAGGCACGCCGGTGGCGTTTGATGAGCGAATTCAGGAATCTAGACCGCACCGCGGGCAAACCGCCGCAGCGAAGTTATTGAGGGAACTGCTAGCTGACAGTGAGATTAGGCGCTCTCATGAACACGATGATCCGCGAGTGCAGGATGCGTACTCCTTGCGATGCACTCCGCAAATATTGGGGTCCGTTAGTGATGCGATTGAATTTGCAGCGTCGGTTGCCGATGTCGAACTGAATTCTTCCACCGACAACCCGCTAGTGTTCGATCACGAGGTACTTTCTGGGGGGAATTTCCACGGGCAGCCGGTGGCGCTGGCGCTCGACGTGTTGGCGATTGCACTGACAACGCTTGCCGGCGTTTCGGAACGCCGCGTCGAATGTTTAGTGAACCCAGATCTCTCGCAGGGACTTCCGGCTTTCCTGACTCACAATCCCGGGGTGCAAAGCGGTTTCATGATGGTGCAGGTTTCCGCAGCTTCAATTGTGGCTGAGTGCCGCACGTTGTGTGTGCCGGCCAGTGTACAGTCGATACCTACCGATGCCAACCAAGAGGATTTCGTGCCCATGGGAATGGCGGCCGCTTGGAAGGCGCGCCGAATAATGGTTAACGCTCAGAGAGTCGTAGCGTGCGAGCTCGTTTGCGCGGCGCAGGGGATCGAGTTCTTGAAGCCGCTTAGACCCGGGCGGGGCGCGGGGGCCGTTTACGAGAAGGTTCGTAGCATGGTCCCGGCTTACGTTGCAGATCGTCCCCACACGCCGGATATCGAGATGATCGCTGCAATGCTCGCTCGGGAGGCGATAATATGACGCAGCGTTCGATCAGAGCGCCACGCGGTAGCGAGATATCCTGCAAGGGCTGGGTGCAGGAAGCGGCGCTGCGGATGTTGATGAACAATCTCGATGCGGAAGTTGCCGAGCGCCCGGAGGATCTCGTTGTATATGGTGGAACGGGGAAGGCTGCCCGCAGCTGGGAGGCTTTTGACGCCATCGTAGAGGCACTGAGGACGCTAGAGAACGACGAGACTCTCATCGTCCAATCGGGGAAGCCTGTCGGCGTGTTTAGAACCCATGAGGACTCTCCGCGAGTCTTGATCGCGAATTCGAACCTCGTGGGCAGGTGGGCCAGCTGGGAGAAGTTCAGAGAGCTCGAGCGGGCTGGCCTAATGATGTATGGCCAGATGACAGCCGGCAGTTGGATCTACATCGGTACTCAAGGCATCCTGCAGGGTACATACGAGACGTTCGGCGCCGTGGCGACGCAGGAGTTTGGTGGGTCGTTGGAGGGGCGCATCGTTGTGACCGGCGGTCTGGGTGGTATGGGGGGAGCGCAGCCCCTCGCGGCGACCATGAATGGTGGGGCGTGTCTCTGCATTGAAGTCGACGAGTCGCGGATCAGGCGTCGCCTCGAAACATGTTACCTGGATAAGATGACCGATTCTCTCGACCAGGCGTGGGAGTGGGTGCAGCACGCCAAGGAAGAAGGCAGTGCATTGTCGGTGGGGTTATTAGGAAATTGCTCAGAGGTGCTTCCGGAGATAGCGAAACGAGGGTGGGTGCCTGACATCCTAACTGACCAGACTTCGGCCCACGATCCGCTGAACGGGTATGTCCCCAAAGGCCTAAGCGTAGCGGCCGCAAGCGAGTTCAGGAAGACGGACCCAGACGAGTATTTGCGTTTGGCGCGCGATTCGATCGCTATACACGTGCGAGCGATGCTCAAACTGCGGAAACGCGGTGCGGTAACGTTTGATTATGGAAACAACATCCGCACCGAAGCGTTCGACAGCGGAGTCAGCGACGCGTACGACATTCCCGGTTTCGTCCCGCTATACGTTCGCAACCTGTTCTGCGAGGGAAAAGGCCCCTTTAGGTGGGTTGCGCTGTCAGGGGAGGAACGAGATATCCGACGGACGGACGAATTGGTGCTGGAACTGTTTCCTCACGATGAGCACCTCTGCCGATGGATTCGCATGGCGGGCGAGCTGGTTGCGTTCCAGGGCCTACCTGCGCGGATATGCTGGCTTGGAATGGGGGATCGCGCGAAGTTCGGGCTCGCGATGAACAAGCTGGTCGAGGAGGGTGAGTTGGCAGCCCCGATTGTGATTGGAAGGGATCACTTAGATACAGGCTCGGTCGCATCGCCTTTCCGAGAAACGGAAGGGATGCTCGATGGTTCCGATGTGATCGCCGACTGGCCAATTCTGAATGCACTCCTCAACACTGCGTCGGGGGCGTCGTGGGTGTCGTTCCACCACGGCGGTGGTGTGGGGATCGGAAACAGCCTCCATGCCGGCCAGGTTATCGTAGCAGACGGTACCGCAGGTGCGGCGCGACGACTGGAACGCGTTCTCTCCAACGACCCCGCCATAGGTATTGCGCGCCACGCAGACGCCGGCTACCAGGTGGCACTGGACACCGCTCGAAAGCATAAAGTTCGCATTCCGATGAGAAAGGACTGAGGGTCTGGCTACGCTACTCGTCGGCGCTTCCGAGATCGTAACGTGCAGGGGTCCAGCAAGAGCGCGGCGCGGTCCCGAGATGGCTGAGCTGGAAGTACTGAGGGACGATCCGGCCGTACTAATTTCTGACGACGGTCTCGTAGCCGGTGTCGGCAAGCGTCTAGAACTGCAGACTCCAGCTGGCTGCGAGGAAGTCCCTGTCGAGGGGGTGCTGTTTCCCGGATTCGTCGACTCCCATACTCACGCAGTTTTTGGGGTGGCACGCACCGCAGACCACGAGCGGAGGGCGCGCGGAACTGACTACAAGCAGATTGCGGCTGAGGGCGGCGGCATTCTATCGTCCGTGCGCAGCGTTCGCAAACTTCCCAGGAATGAGTTGACAGAACTCACCTCGAGGCGTTTGAAGCTGATGCTGAGCCTCGGCTCGACGACCGTCGAGGTGAAGTCTGGTTATGGACTCGCTCTGGAGCCTGAACTGAAGCAGTTAGAGGTCATCCAGGACGTGTCTCACATCGGTCCGGATGTAGTTCCCACGTTTCTTGGGGCGCACGAGATACCGGAAGAATTCGGGGATAGACCGAACGATTATGTTGACGTCGTAATCAACGAAATGATGCCGGTCGTTGAGGAGCGCGGGTTGGCGCGGTTCTGTGACGTGTTTTGTGAGCCCGGTGTGTTCACGGTGGATCAATCGCGGCGGATTTTGCAGGGTGCACTGGATCACCGCATGAAGTTGAAACTCCACGCCGATGAACTAGATGGCTCGGGCGGAGCCGAGCTTGCGGTAGAATTAGGGGCTGTAAGCGCCGATCACCTGGCGGCGATCTCCTCGGAGGGGATAAAAAAGATCAGCCAAAGTCAGACCCTCGCTGTATTCCTTCCGGGGACGCTGTTGTTTTTGGGCAGGAATTGCCTGGCGCCCGCTCGTGAGATCATCGACAAGGGGGGAGCGGTGGCGCTCGCCACAGACTTTAATCCCGGAAGCTCCCCCGGTTTGAGTCTCCCCCTGATGGGCATGATGGCGGTATCGCAGCTCCGGATGTTACCAGCCGAAGCTGTTACAGCGATAACAGTCAATGGAGCTGCCGCCGTAGACGAGGCTCATACGCGTGGACAGATTGCCCCTGGATTTCGCGCTGATTTGGTTCTGGCATCGGTCCGGGATTGGCGCGAGCTGGTGTACTGGTATGGAACGAACTTGGTTTCACGCTGCTGGGTGAAGGGCTCGCCTTGTGACTCGGATAACGCGGCCGTAAATTGACTGGCTAGACCCTAAGTGACGTTAGTCGAACGACTTCAAGCGTCAAAGGAATTGATGCGTAGATACCGGTGGCACTGAATCTTCCTAAGCTAAAAGACAGGGCTCGCAAGCACGAGCAAAAAGGCCAAGCCGATAAGGCAATCCGGGTTTACGAGGATATCATCTCGCGGCTCGAGGGTTCGCCCGAAATGGATTCGGAACTGGCGCTGTACAACAGGCTGGGCGACCTCTACCTGAAGCAGAACGACGCGAACCGTGCGGTGGTGATGTATGAAAAAGCTGCCAAACGGTACACCGAGACAGGCTTCCCTAACAGCTCGATAGCGCTCTACAACAAGATCCTCCGCAGTGCTCCTGGCAGAACCGCAGCGTACCTAGAGCTGGGCAAGCTCATGGTCGAACGCGGTTTCGCGGCCGAGGCAAAGAAACACTTCAGGGAATACATCGAGCGGATGGACAGGGGCGGCAAACTAGACGCCGCCCTCGACTCCCTTAAGGGGTTCGCGGATTCCTCCACGAATACTGAGGACTCGCGTATCACCGTGGCGGAGCTCCTGATGGAGGCTGCGCACACGGACGAGGCGCGAGAGCAGCTTGCGAAGCTATATGCGGAGGCGGAAGCCGAGGGCGA
>JAZFQE010000296.1:0-2150 GCA_036444955.1 Gemmatimonadales bacterium | reverse complement strand
CTCGGCTGCGGCGAAGACCTCTAGAGAACCCGCCGACGCCGCCACACGTGCACGCGCGAGTGCGACGAGCCGGTCGACCGATTCGTCATCGCGCAACGGATCGTGATGAAACAGCGCAAGACGCCGTACGCCCGCCGAGAGCGCCGTATCTACCGCAGACTCCATGGTGCTGTGTCCCCAGCCTGTCTTCGACGGATACTCCTCGGCCGTGTACTGCGCATCGTGGATGACGAGGTCGGCGCCAGCGAGGAAGCGCGCATGTCTTTCGTCGCCAGCGATAAGGGGTCCCTGCTCGCCCGCCGCCAGCTGTTTCGAGTGTGGCTCATGGTCGGTGGCGTAGACGACGAGCACCCCATCTACTTCCAGTCGGTAACCAATCGTGAGCGCCGGATGGTTCAAGTACTGCGCCGTGACTCGGATATCGTCAATTTCAAAGGTGCCCTCGACGATATCGTGGTAGTGCACGGTTGCGTTGAGCTGCTCAAGCGGCACGGGAAAGTAGGTGTACTGCATCTGTCCCGCCAACGTCTCCCGCAGCGAGGGCCCAACGCCGCGCGGGCCGTAGATGTGCCACTTATTACCGGGGGCCTCGAACGGCGAGAAGAATGGAAATCCCTGGATGTGGTCCCAATGGGTGTGCGTGATCAGCATATGGCCTTGCAGCGGCACGCCCTTGTGCTCGGTCAACGCCTGGGCGAGACCGTGGGCGCCGGTTCCACAGTCGAGTACGATGAGCGTGCCACCGGCTGAGCGCACCTCGATGCAAGAGGTGTTCCCCCCGTAACGAACCGTGCTCGGGCCAGGTTTGGCGATCGAGCCGCGTGTACCCCAAAATCGAAGTCGCATGGGGCCTCCCCAGGTCAGGTAGAGTTTAAGGGCAGCAGCGCATTCCTCGCAACGTTGTTGCCACTTTGTCGTGGTTTATTGGTCGCATAGGACTATTTAGTCGAACGCGCGACCGATGAAATGAAGAATACTCCCTGTGTCAGTTCGCCACGAGCCCCCGGTCAACTCCCCGGAGCAATTCTTGCGCTCCCTTGTTCCCGTTATCCGCGGCTAGCTCAATCCAGCTAAGTCCAGCGAGAGCGTCTTGCGAAACACCTTCGCCTTTGAGGCACATCAAACCCAGATTGTATTGCGCTCCTGAATGATCGAGGACTGCGGCGCGCAGGTACCATTGGAAAGCTCTGTTTGCATCCTTCGCGACCGCGTAACGGCTGCCCAGTTTAAAAGCGGCCGCGCTCGCATGTATTGTCTCCGCAGAGCGCCTGTACGATCGCGCGTCTTTAGCAACCAAGTAGTTATTTCTCGGCTGGGAGGTTGGCTGATCGTCTCCTGTCTTGTTGCTGCACGAAAACAGTGGGTTCGTCCCGTCGACGGTATTGACCGCGTTTTGTTTATTCTCATGTAGACGATGGTTCTCTTTCTGGACATCCATATTCTTCCCTCCGCGACACTGAATTAAGCTACAGATAACAACAACAAGCTGAGTAAGACGGCAACGGCTAGCGCCCACGCACCCAAGACGTCCTCACCGCTCGCGCCACCTGATTGGCGTTCGTACTGATTCATGTTCTCTTTGTCCCTTCTGTTGGCAATCATCTTATGCACCACTCTAATAGTCATGGCGGATAGATCGTTCCGATTGCCTTTCAGATTATGTTCTTTCCTTTTTATGTTCTACGTAGGATTACACTCACAAGCCGTGAAGAATTCACACTTGTTGGTCCGATTGCATTGGCTATGCGTATTCTGCGAAATATCCATGGTTCCGTTCTAGGTAAATGTTCACGAACAATCTGTGAAAAATTCACGGGCTATACAACGGCAGACGACGACCGAGTTTCTGCTTTCAGCAACCCGAAACGGGCTGCTACTCGCGTCAGGTCGGGCGTTCTCTGGGGCTGGTGGTTCCATGCTGGTGTTTGGGGCCGGGGACAGATACGCGGCAATCGTTAAACTGGCTATGATCAACACCACAAAGCCGCCTGTCAGAGTAGCTAGCTACAGTGTGCTAGACGAACCTAAGCTGGGAGCCACTCGCGCCGCCGTGGTGTAGTAAGGTCACGTATCGGGAGCTAATATACAGCGGTCATAAGAGGCATCCCACGTGCAAAGTAGTCAAAAAAAGGGGATGTTAGAATGCCTTC
>JAZFQE010000295.1:0-5258 GCA_036444955.1 Gemmatimonadales bacterium | reverse complement strand
GCGGCGCCATATGCGCCGACGCCGCACGCCAGAACCATGAACCCGAGTTGGCTTATCGTCGAGTAAGCCAGAATGCGCTTGATGTCGAATTGAGTGAGGGCCACCACGGCGGCGAAGAGGGCGGTCAAGCCGCCGATGATCGCCACCACGATCATGATGTTTGGGGCCAGAAGATACAGCGGCCCCATGCGGATCAGTAGGTACACGCCCGCGTTGACCATTGTCGCAGCGTGGATCAGTGCGGAGACCGGCGTAGGGGCTTCCATCGCAAATGGGAGCCAGACGTGCAGCGGAATCTGCGCTGACTTGCCAATCGGTCCCATGAACAACAGCAACGCAATCACCGAGAGGATGGGGACCTGCCAATCAAGACCGAGAAATCCAAGCAGGTTCACCGTCTGATCCGCGTAGCTGGGTGCAGCCGACAAGATCGCCTGAATGTCGAGGGTGCCGAAGGTGGCCCACGTTAAGTAGATTCCGAATGCCAGGCCAATATCCGCCACCGCATTGACGAGAAAGGCCTTCGTCGCGGCGTCGCAGGCCGACCGAAGGCGTGACCAATGGGAAATCAGCAGGTAGGAGCACAACCCCATGATTTCCCAGAACATGAACAGCATCAGCAGATTCGCGCTCATGACCAGCATGACCATGGCAGAGGTAAAGAGCGCGATCACCGCGAAGAAGCGGGCGTAGCGCGGGTCCGCCTGCATGTACCGGCTGGAAAAGACGTGAACGAGGCTGCTCACCGCGGTCACCAGAAGCAGCAGCAGCACCGTGATTGCGTCGACGTAGAGACCTGCTTCGACGGTCAAGTTGCCTGACTTGATAAGGGTATACAGCGGGATCGATCTGGCCCCGTTTTGGTACACGTCGACACAGGCAAGGACCGAGAGGATGAACGAGGCGGAGACCGCCGGGATTGCCAGCCGATGGCTCGTCTCGCCGAACCACCGGCTACGCAGCGCGATGATCAGGAAGGCCGCGAAAGGGAGTGCCGGAATAAGAATGTAAGCGGCGTCTATCATCATGATATCGGTGGTGAAATCGCCTTCCAGGTTCCCCCTGGCTGATACTGCGAAAACTCTCCCGTCATGGGATGGCAGGAGACGAGATACAACCACTCATTTTCGAAAAGATTCTGAAGAACCACGTGACGAGAGATAATCTGGGAAAGTCTCTCCGTGTCCGCCTCGATCACTGCGAGCAGACGGAGAGGCTCATGAAACCGGCGAGCGCCCGTGGTCAAGGATTGAAATGGAAGCCCTGTTTGCAGATCGCTGTGCCTGCCGAGCATCACGCCGACTCCGCTGACGATGTTGTGCAAGACTTTGGTCCCGCTCCCGTACGCCCAACTGTCAGTCGCGGAGAAGAAATACTGAAAACTGATCATTTGTACGACCACTAGCGGGGCGGTCATGATGGCCTCCAGTACCCTGCCGGTTTCGTCCTGGGACTGGTCGTAATTGTGCAGAAAGGCGCGACCGTCAAGCTTGAGGCCTCGTGTCAGCGACCGGCGTCCAATAATAAACGCCGCGTTGCTGGAGAGTCCCCACTCCGGTCGGACTTGGGCCCAGTCACGGCTGACTTGCCATGCATGGCGTGCGGCAGCCAGGGGCGAGGGCCGGTGGGGAGCCCTTGGCAATCGATCGCAGCGCTCCTGAGCGTTCAGGAGTCTTGCCGCTTCCAGGTCATGTTGCAACTGGAGCACATCCTCGCGGTGCGTCTCGGGCAACTCTTCCAGATCGAACAAGGTGACGCGGTCCGTGGTGGTATTGTGCTCACCGGCTATAAACCACGTGTCCTCTGGAATCTCGATCCCCAGGTTCCGTAGCTCCTGCTGGACATTCGCCTTATTGGCCAGGGCTGCCAACACCCTGGCATTGGGTCCCCCCGGATTCCCTCCGCACGCCCCGCAGTGGTACGCGGACGCGTACGGGTTGTTCTCCGTGGCGCTCCCATGGCCGCAGAACAGCACCAGCCGCGAGAAACCTCTGGTCAGGCTCATGACACGGAGCGAGTTTTCGACCACCGCCACTTGTTCTGCCGGGGAGAACCTGCTCGCAGCGAAGCGTTCGAGTTGCCGCTGGTGGTTGTGGGCGTTGATCCCGTACTCGTGCCGGAGCGCTTCCAGAAAGGCGTGCTCTTCCTCCACGGAAAGATCGAGTCGCTCGGAGGCTTTGGTCTGTCGCGTCATAGGATTGTGGTCTTCGGGCTCCGCCAGCGCGGCGAGTCGGAATTCTTCGAGTTCCGACAGCGAGAGCGCAACCGCGTTTTTCCGACGGCCGAGCCGCTGCTCGAGGACCTCGGCGATGAGAGCCCGCTGGTTGTCGGCAATGAAGGCGTCACGCTCCTGTTCGGCGAATTTCTCCACCGGGATTTGGGTCGCGATCGGTGGGACGAGCCAGCGTCGCAACCACCCGCGCACATGCTCATAAGGTTTCAGGAGCACGGTCTTCCCCAGCATCGCCAGTCCGAACACAAATCCGAACAGGTCGAACGTGAGATAGGAACTGGTGGGGTTTGCCTTGACCTGGTGGAACAGGTGTTGCCCCAATTGGTTCCAACGGTCTCCAAGCATGTATCGGAGCACCTCGGGGTGATCAGTCCGCCGCGGTGCCTCCTTCACCATGAACTTCGGTTTGATCAGCACAGGACAAAGCGGCAGATCTTCCTCTCGATCGAGCGTTCGGTAGTAGATTGGTGTGCCGAAGAATCCAGCGAACCCGATCGTGTCATACCCGCCTTGGGCTTCTAGATGGCGGCGAAAAGACTCGGAGCGGGCGTCGATACAGAACGCGGCTTGCGCTCGGGGTCTCGGACGCTCGTTACCCTTATCGTCCGTGGATGTCTGACGGTGACTTGCTAGCGTTGTAAGTAGGGAGTTTCGATACCGTGCCTCGTAGGCTTCGTGCCAGATAGGACGGAGCGCGTCAGCAGGAAACCGATCGAGGCAGGACAGCAGTGACCGGGCGTCAGTCGGTGACAATGTCTGAAGGTCTTCCGGGTGAAGCTCGAGGAACTGAGCCAGGTGAAAGAGGCGCCAGACGTCTCGGCAAACCGCTTCCGCGTACGCGTCGTGCGCGTGTGAGTTGGAACTCTCCAGATCATGGGATCTTGCCCGCTCGAGGAGGTTGGGAAGTGTCGGGTTGATGCGCAACGTGCGCTGACAGGCTTTCTCGGCCAGCTCGGCCTCATAAAAAACCCGCACGGACAGGTATTCCAGCGGATCGATCGGGTGCCGGCCCTGTTCAGGATAATCCGGGTTGTTGCCTCGCCAGCGAATATAGCCGGCCCAGCCGGGCAACTGGCCGAGGTGCCGACGCAGGTAATCTTCCCTTTGCTCGTCGGGGATCCGCAGTCGGTTCAGGCTTGACGCGAGCGCGTCTTCAGGGCGGTCAGGGAGCGCTTCCACCCTTCGAGCCCAGTCGGAGATCCCAAGAGTCCATCGGGAAGCCTCGCGGGGCGCAAGATTCTTCCAAGTGAGATGAAATCCGCTCGTGCGTGAGGGCATCGACCAATCCGCCATCCCTTCATCCAGAAACGCCGCGCTCCACTTGATGAGATGTTCGTTGATCTCTCGCACCAGCTCAGAGCTGGTGAGGGTGTCGATGATTTCGGCTGCGGTGCGGATGCCCTGCTCTGTCCGTTGGTGCTCGGCATGCACAGCGTCTCCAGCCACGGCTGTTGTGCGGGAATGCCCGTGGTTTCCAGCCGATCCATTTTCAGGGAGATCGAGTGCCTTGAAGGCGCCGGACCACAGCGAGCGGATGTAGACCGCTTCAGGATCGCGCCCCACTTGCCTCAGCCGAATCTTGATGGACTCGGGAACATCAGGACGGATACGGTGAGTGGCGTCTTCCTCGGCGAGTTTCCATGGCAGCAATTTGGGGTCGAGCGGATCGATGCCGTACGCAAAGTGGAACAGCAGAATTTCTTCAGGATGGAGACTCCGCCTACCCGCACGGACGATGTCCTGGGATGCGAGCGCCGGTTCCCGCGATCGCAGGGCGCTCAACAGCTCCTTCTCGGAAATCCGTCCCTCGGCGTAGCAAGCTCGGTACTCCGCCGTGGACAGATAGCCTTCTCCTCCCAGCAGTTCCTTCGCGTTCGAGACCGCGTCATGAAAGGGCAGATGCTCGAACCCCATCAAGGAGTTGCGATAGGCGAACGTCCGAATCGGCCAGTTCGGAGGAATTGCCTCGACCGCCCGTGACACCAGAGCTCGAAACTCCTCACGTTCTGCCTCGTTCACCATAGGCTGGGAGTCTTTCAATTGGGTGCCGACACCGTGTTGTTCGGAAAACTGCTCGGTGCGCACTGGCTTCTCCTTCAATTCTCAAACGAAAATAGTGTGGGCGAGACCGACGCCGAGCGGCACGATGTACTTCTTGTCCGGCTTTCTCGTCTTCCTAATTGCCCTTCCTTTGTGCCTCGGAATTGCACTGGCCTGCGGTTATCCAGCCATTGCAGGAATCTTCACTGCGATCGTGGGCGCCATTGTAACCACATTCGAGCAACTCTGAGCTGACGATCAAGGGGCCCGCTGCGGGCTTGATCGTGATCGCGATTAGCGCAGTGGAGGCCTTCGGTGGTGACGGCGCGGTGGGCGGCTTCACTGAGGTCGATATGGCCGCATATCGCATGGCACTCGCCGTGGGAGTGGCAGCCGCCGTGCTGCAGATTCTGTTCGGCCTCTTCAAGGCGGGCGTCTTGGGCGAGTTTTTTCCGCTGTCAGCCGTGCACGGAATGCTGGCAGCAATCGGCGTGATCATCATGGTAAAGCAGCTGCCCGTAGCACTGGGTGTGGAAGGCAAGGGCGAACCACTGGACATGATTAAGGAGTTTCCACACTACTTTCGCGAGCTGAATCCAGAGATTGCGTTGATCGGAGCGGTGGGCACATTGATCATGTTTCTGTGGTCGCTTCTGCAACAACTCCACGGTATGCTCAAGGCCGTGCCTTCAGCGCTGGTGGTGCTTCTCGCTACCGTCCCGATGGGAATGTACTTCGACCTTTTGCACGAGCACACCTACACGTACCATGGACACACTTACGAAGTCGGCGAATCGTACTTGGTAAACATGCCGGACCGCGTCTTTGGCATGTTCGACTTTATCACTACACCGGACTTGTCCGTATTCACAGGCGAGCACGTTGGAGTAGCAGCGAAGTGCGCGAACGGTTTCGCGCGAACGCCAGATACGTCCATCGATCATTTCGCGATCGCCTCAGCATCGTGATTCAAGAGAGCGTTCTA
>JAZFQE010000294.1:0-3851 GCA_036444955.1 Gemmatimonadales bacterium | reverse complement strand
GACCAATGTGATGGACGTTACAACCATTTTGCGGCGGTGGAGGTCAGTTCCATGTTGGGGATTTGTCCGTCAAGACACCCGCGGAACCAAAGTGAGAGGACCAGGGTTGAACCGGCATGACTCATCGGAAGCGAGCTCTTGATCGTGCGAAAATATAGATTCGTGGCCATGGGGCTGTTGGGGTTCATCGCTGTTGTGTCGGGCGGATGGCTACAGCAGTCCCGGAACCGCCCCAGCTCCGATGCAATAAGCCGTTCCCGGTTGTTCGACGAAATTGTGTCTCACGTGGCGCAATATTACGTCGACTCGCTCAGTGAAGCCGATCTCTACGACATGGCGATCGACGGGATGCTGGCCCAACTCAACGACCCGTACACAAACTTCCTTCGCGAAGCCGAATTCAGCGATCTAACCATCAGTACCACCGGTAACTACGGGGGTATCGGCATCTCGATCGAGACCAAAGATGGCTGGGTTACGGTAGTTACGACGTTCGCCGATAAACCCGGAGAGCGTGCCGGCATCCGGCCGGGAGACCAGATCGGCGAAATAGATGGCGCCTCCGCGCGAGGGTGGACGGCGCGCAGGGCTTCGCAACTGTTGCGAGGTGAGGCCGGTACTCCAGTCACTGTCGGTATCCGGCGCGCCGGCGTGCCAGACCAGCTCGCGTTCACCTTGACCCGCGAACGTATTCACGTCAGTTCGGTCGACGGAGCTATGATGTTGCGGCCCGGGGTCGGCTATCTCAAACTCGTATCGGTGACCGATGTCTCTGCTGGCGAAATGAGTGGTGCATTGGCACATCTCGAGTCGCAAGGTGCAGAGTCGCTGATCCTGGATTTGAGAGGAAATCCCGGTGGAGTGCTGAATCAGGGTGTTGCGCTGGCCGATCTCTTCCTGGATTCGGGTGCCGTGGTAGTGGAGACCCGGGGTCGTGCCCCGGGGGCCACGCGGACTTATCGAGCTTCGGAACCCCAGCGGTGGAAGACGATGAAGCTGGTGGTGTTGGTAAACGGATTCACGGCGAGCGCAGCCGAGATTGTGAGTGGCGCGCTGCAGGATCATGACAGAGCGTTAGTTATTGGAACGCCGAGCTTCGGTAAGGGGGTAGCGTATCTCGTGTTCCCGCTGACAGACAAAGAAGCGGTCAGCGTGACTTCGTCCCGCTGGTACACGCCAGTCGGCAGATCGATTGACCGATCCCGGGAGCGATCCCGCCACCCGTCTGTGGCATCGCAAGCTGCCGACTCGTCAGAGGACACCGCCCGCGACTCCGTCCACTACAGTTTCGGCGGGAGGCTGCTGGGCGGCGGAGGTGGCATCCAGCCCGATATCCAACTGCCGGATACGCTTTCCGAGAGTGAGCAGGACTTCGCTCGAACCATGGGGACAGCTGTGCAGGATTATCTGAACGCGGTCACCCAGTATGCCAGGGAATTACAGGGACAGAATAGGATCACCAGCCCCGAGTTCCGCGTCACTCGGACCATGCTGCGAGAGCTATTGGAGCGGGTGAGGGACAGGGGTATCGAGATGCCCGATTCAATGTGGACTCGCGCCGCGAGCCTGATAGCGCGGCAACTCGGCTGGGAGCTGGCGCGGTACAACTTCGGACGAGAGGTAGAGCTGCGACGCCGGGCGAGTGACGACATTCAAGTTCAGCGCGCTATTGCATTGCTCACACAATCCAGCACGATGAGTGACCTGCTGGCGCTCGCGGACTCGCCCTAATGACGCTCCACATCAGTGGGAACGGCTGTGTGGGGCGTGTCACGACCATGGTTAGGCTATCTAACATCAATAAGGACAACGAGTTATCTACAACATGAAGTCCCGGTCCACTCACGGAAATCGGAGACGCGCCGATCGCCGGATTGCGGCATCGGTCACGGGCTATTCGCTAGTCGAGATCCTGGTCGTATTGGTGATCTCTCTCATCCTTATCACGGTTGCGTTTCCCAGACTGAGACCCGGACTCGTTCGCGCGAAAGTAAACAGTGCCGCGAATGTTGTTGCCAGCGACCTTCAGTACGCTCAGGTCCTCGCCGTCCGCCGCCGCCGTCCGGTGGCTCTCATAGTGGCGGCATCTACGCGGCAATATGTTATTCGTGACCGCGAGACCGGGGATACACTCAGAACCCGCAACTTGGGACAGGATACCGAGTACGGCATCGAGGTTCTGACGGCTTCGCCAAGTTCCAACGAGATGTTTCCCAACGGCTTAGCGCGCACAACAATGGAATTGACGCTCACGCTCCAGGATTACTCCAGGACTGTGAAGTTGACCAGAGCCGGGCAGGTAAGGGTGGTGCGCCCATGAGCCGACGTTGGCGCCCCAGGCGCGGGGTATCTCTGGTAGAAATCTTAGTGGCCCTGAGCATTCTTTCGGTGGTGTTGATGGCCCTCGGCGGCCTGATGTACGGAGTTGCCCGGCAGACGAGAAAGTCTGCAGTCGCGACCTACAGAACGGGGGCTGCCCAACTCGCTGCGAGCTGGATCCAGGGTATGCCGTGGAACGATCTCTCTCTTCCCTTAACCGCGGGTCCCGTTGGGTGCACCAGCGATTCGTTGGGAATGTTGGAGTACAATAGATGCGTTACCGTGACGGACGTGGGAAGCAGCCGTAAGAGCGTGCAGATAGTGATCCAACCCACGGGCAACCTAACAGCCCCACCTGATACCCAGGTAATCGTGCGGGCAAGGGTGCTCCTGCCTTCAGCCCTGTGGTCGCAATGAATAATCGGGGCTTCACGCTCACCGAGCTGATCGTCGCCACTATAGTGATGGCGATTCTGGGCACTGCGCTTACGCGCATCCTGATCGACGACTCCCAGTTCGTCGACAAGATGGACGCCATGATGGCCGCCAGGCAGGTGGCAAGGGCCGGAATGAGCATCATGTCACTGGACTTCCAGATGGTTTCGGACGGAGGATTGGTGGCCGCGGAACCCGAGAGCGTCACGGTGCGAGTCCCCTATGCGTTCGGGATGATCTGTCGTACGACCGGATCCAACACCACAGCTTCACTGGTACCCTCAGATTCACTTGTGTACGCTGACGCAAACCCTAGCGGCCTAGCATGGCGCGACGCCAGCGGAGATTACAATTTCCTCACTGGGATAACAGTTGCCGGCTCGAGCGACCCAAGCGATTGTACCGCAGACAGCATCAGAGCTATACCCGGCGGCCGCCTTATCGTCCTGACCGGAGCGAGTTCAGTACAGTCAGGACGGCTGTTCTACCTCTACGAGACCATCAAGTACAGCTTCGGTCCGTCCGTTGACTTACCCGGGAAGATCGGCCTGTACCGTACGGACGGGCTGGCAACCAGGGAAGAACTTCTGGCGCCGTTCGACAGCGATGCCGGCTTCGCGTTTCTCATGGGGCAGGACATGAGCGCGGCGAGTACCGTGACACCCGCGCAACTTGTAAATGTTCGCGGGTTCGAGCTGAAATTGATCGGCGAGAGTTATTTCGTTCCACAAGGTGAGGCGGAACCTCAGATATTCGACTTGCGGACATCGGTCGCGTTTCGCAACGTGGTTAACTAGGATATGGCAGATATGGCACGATTTCGGTCCGAACGGGGCTTCGCCCTGCCCACAGTGATTTTTCTGGTCACCTTTTTGACCGTGCTGCTCGCAACCGCCCTGGCCCGAGCTCGCTCGGATCACGAGGTAGCTGACAGCGGCCAATCCGTGGTCGACGCGCTGGCGATCGCCGAGAGCGGCCTCCAGATCTACCTGGATGGGCAGACATCCCGTCCGAGCGATGGGGACTCGGTGCGGATCAACGTTACGGGCGGCTACACGGACGTAGTTGTGCTCGTGCTGCAGAACCCGGCCGACCAG
>JAZFQE010000293.1:0-4173 GCA_036444955.1 Gemmatimonadales bacterium | reverse complement strand
GGAGGGTGCACGGCTTCAGTCGCGGACAATCGAGTTTGCGCATTCCAGCGATGACTTCGCATGTTAACAAAATAGAGCCTTGCGCACTGAACCGTAACTAGCACAGGTTCTGCCGCTTGCCAAGCCGACAGTGCGGGCTAACGAGCAGGAGACCCTTGACATCCTTAGGAAACGAGTGTTATTGCTTGGCAGGGAAGGGTAACATCTTCACCGTACGGCTGGTATCACCCACGCAATAACAAACCAAACTGGAGGTGAGTCATGAGAATTAACAAACGCATAGTGGCAATCATCCCACTGGTGGCCGCACTGCTTTTCTTGAGCCCATCACCGGGCGCGACCGCGGACAAAGTAATCTTCGCGCTGGATTGGCTTATTTACGGGAAGCACGCCGGATTCTTCGTGGCCCAGGAGAAAGGCTTCTACCAGGAGAACAACTTGGACGTGACCATACAGCGGGGGTACGGCTCGGGCGACACGGCGAAGCGCGTGGGGGCCGGGCAGGCGGAGTTCGGTTTTTCCGACACGCCGGCGGTGATGCTCGCGCGCACCCGCGGCATTAACTTGAAGCTGATCGGGATGATCCACGACAAGTCGATGCACACCATCATCGTGCTCAAGGGCTCGGGGATCACCAAGCCAAAGGATCTAGAGGGGCGAACGATCGGGTCGCCCGAGCAGAACGCGGTCAAACTCCTCTTCCCGGCCTTCGCTAGCGCCACCGGCATCGACACGAACAAAATCCAATGGGTGAACATGACGCCGGCGGCCACGGCGCCGAGCGTGATCTCCGGCCGGGTGGATGGCGGTGGCTTCTACGCCACAGAAATACCGACTGTCCGAGCTGGGGCCAAGAAGGTGGGTAAAGACATCCACGTCATTTTCTACAGCAAATACGGGATAGACGTCTACTCGAACGGGCTGATCACGACGGATAAGATGATTAAGGAAAAGCCAGACCTTGTCCGGCGCTTCGTTCACGCCACAATGAAGGGGGTAGCGTGGGCGATCGAGCATCCAGAAGAGGCCACCGATATCTTCGTCAAGGTCAATCCAGCCACGAGCCGTAACTTGGCGAGAGCCCATTGGAAGATCGCAGTGGATCACCTGCTGACACCGGCGGCGAAGAAGTTCGGGATCGGCTACATGACGCAGGAGAAGATGGAGTATACACGGGCTACAACTGCGAAATATATGAACAAAAAGATCGATTACTCGGCGCAGGAGGTCTACACGAATGATTTCCTGCCGAAGCTTTTCCCAAAGCGCCGGTAAATGATAGGAAACTGCTTTTGAGCAGCGGCTACAAAGAATCGAAGAATTCCCGAAAACCCAGCGTGTCCATGAGCAGGTGCTTGTCGCGATCAACCACCTCTTCGGGCAGATCCCCGTAGGACAGCCCCAGAGCATAATCGCTTAGATACTATAATGCAGTCCATGGCCTCCTAACGATAGAGGGCATGATGGATCTTATTGATAGTTTCCTAAGCAGAGATGAAGTTGATCAGCCAAAAAAAAAGCAACAGAAACTTAACATGGTGATGTTATATGGACAGATACTATGTAAAAACTGGAATGGAGAGGGGGGTTCAGGTCCGTCGTGAGAGCTAACCGGCACCGCTCCAAGCACTGACAATCTCTTCGCTGTCGATGACCAGGCCGAAGCGGTGGGTGACGGTCTGAAGTGTGGCTTCGTGCAAATCCATATTCCACGAGGCTGTGGCATCGCGTGGTATCACGACGTAGTAACCGGTCTCGAACGCATCCCTCAGCGTGCTCTCCACGCACACATTCGTGGATACGCCGCTGGTGATGACCGTACGAATTCCGCGGCCGCGCAAGATCATATCAAGATCGGTCCCCTTGAACGCGCTATAACGATGCTTGTAGATGGTGAGCGCCTCGTCACGGGGCGAGAGCACGTCGATAAACTCCGCGCCCTCGCTGCCCGCCAGGCACAAAACATCGGAAGAATAGGTCGAGCGGCGACGCTGCGCGAGCCAGGGGGCGGAATCGCTACGGTGATCTGGCAGTGTCAGGAATCCGACATGCCCGACCAGCACCCCCGACGCACGCGCGGCGTCGAGCAGCCTCACCAGGTTAGGGATGATTGACCGGGTTGCGCTCAGATCTCGCCCGGCCTTATCGGCGAGGAATCCGTCGAACACGAGATCCTTCTGCATGTCGATGATCAGCAGCGCGGTGTGCGCCGGCGCGATGCATTCCTTAAGCGTAGACAATAATTCCGGTTCCATAATCACGAGCCCCCTTGTGCCAATGTGTCCGCTATGACGAACATAGCGGCGATCGGAAATCCGGTCAAGCGGTATGCAGGCGGGCGTGGGCAGTGCGCCACCCGATTTTGACCGCCTGCCCGGACTTAAACCGGGTGTCGCTTTGCACCTCGGAAATCCGCCGCATCGTGAGCTCAGCGCCGTTCGGAAGACTTACCAGGTGCGAGGTGGTGAGCCCCAGGTAGACCTCCTCCACATAAGTCGCGGGGATTGTCTGCATTTGCCCGTTAACGTTGTGACCGGGCTCCATGAGTTCCAGGAGTTCCGAACGAATCGACACCGAGACCTTGTCGCCCTCTTGGACCTGCGCGCCGGCGGCATGGACGTCGATCTTGGCAAAGCCGAAGTCGACCGTGACCTGATCCTCGCCCTTGACGACAACGCGGCCGTCGATCACGTTGTTCTCGCCGATGAAGTCAGCAGTGAATCGTTTGATCGGGTGTTCGTAAATGTCGCGCGCTGTGCCCTCCTCGACCAGCTCGCCGTCTGCGATGATGGCGATTCGGTCGGCAATGGTAATCGCCTCTTCCTGGTTATGGGTGACGTGGATGAAGGTGATGCCGACCTTTTCCTGGATTCGCTTGAGCTCGAGGCACATATCCTTACGCAGCTTGGCATCGAGCGACGCCAGCGGCTCGTCGAGCAATAAGATGTCGCTTTCCAACACCAGCGAGCGGGCGAGCTGGACACGCTGCTGTTGGCCGCCGGAAAGCTCATGGGGCATGCGCTCGTTGTAGCCCGTCAGCCCAACCAACTCCAGCATCCCATTAACCATCTCGAGAATTTCCTCCTTCGGCAGCTTGCGCAGCCTTAAGCCGAAGGCGACGTTGCGCTCCACCGTCATGTGTGGAAACAGGGCGTAGCTCTGGAAGACCATCGAGGTCGGGCGCTCGTTCGGGGCCAGACCGTTCACCTCCTGGCCGTGGAGCAGGACCCGCCCTGAGGTCGGCTTGGCGAACCCACCGATGAGCCGCAGCAACGTCGTCTTGCCGCCACCGCTCGGCCCCAGCAGCGCGAAATACTGGCCGCTTTCGATGCGGAAACTCACCGACTTGACGGCTGTCACCGGCCCGTAGTTCTTCGTCAGGCCGATCACCTCAACGGCAATATCCATCTTGCTGTTCATCTTGCTTCGAAGTATGCCAGGTTACCTTTCCCGCCCCTCCGCTCGCTCGACTTGATCGGCTCGGCCTTGGCTCGCATTTCATGGCCGGAACGTGCTGACTTGAAAAGCGTGTAAATTAAGATCGTTCCGACGACGAGCATCGAGACGATGCTCATGATCCCGGCCATGGCGTACGATTCTCCGGACATGCCCACATTCAACATCTGCCCGACCAGTACGTTGGAAAAGGTATCGAATCCCCCTTTTAGGAGGGCGGTGCGGGTGGCCTCGTTGAACGACAAGATGACGACGAAGGCACAGGCGCTGAAGACGCCCACCCGGATTTGCGGAAACTCCACTTGCCAAAACGCCTGCCAGGCAGTCGCGCCGCAGCCGCGCGCTGCTTCGGTCTGCTGTTCGCGATAGCGCGACATGGTGACCAGGATGATGACGAACACGTAGGGTAGGGTATAGACAATCTGGCCAATCATGGCGGTGGTAAAGCCGAGATCAAACCAGCCGTAAAACCACGTCACTCCCAGCCTGTCGTTTAAAGCTTCGAAAAAATGGTTCAGATGCTTGAAATAAACTAGCAAGCTAGACCCCATTATGTCGGCAGGAATGAACAGCGGCGAGAGCATGAGGGTGACGAACAAAACTTTCTGCCGGCTCCTCTTGTAAAACTTTGCCGCCATCAGGCCCATGGGCACCGCGGTGAGCACTGCTGCCAGGGCGAGATAAGCCGTCCATTTCAGGGACGCCACCAGCATCGTG
>JAZFQE010000292.1:0-2989 GCA_036444955.1 Gemmatimonadales bacterium | reverse complement strand
ATATCATCAGCTGGGGCGGGGGGGCCACGTCGTCAGGCAGGCGTCCTACGGGGCGTCCTACTGCGGCGACGGGGCACGAAGACCACCGACCGGAATGCCTTTCTGTGGCTAATATGCCCGTGGGACATGCGAGCACAAGGGTCGCCACTTGTGCAATGCTAGAGAGCGGTGCTTCGCTGCAATAGTTTGTTGATGCCGCGTTGAGCCCGCCGCACCACCGCGCCGCGGGCATGCTCTGGGGAAGAACGGCTAGGTTGCGGAAGTTCTTAGCAGTAGCGAAGATAATTTAATTGCGCCCGTAGCTCAGCTGGATAGAGCAACGGACTTCTAATCCGTAGGTCGCAGGTTCGAATCCTGCCGGGCGCACTGGGCTTTCCTGGTGTGCCTGAAGCATTCAAACCCCCGATTGTGCCGTAACTGTGTCACCTTGCGGCTTGCCCCATTGGTGAGCGTTGCCAGCTTGGCCACACCCTCCACCAGGTCGGCGGAAGTCGTGCATTAGCCTACCGACGACACCGGCACGCTCCCACGCGGACCGCCACCTCCTATGAAGCTTTTAAAAGGCACTCCGTTCCGGTGGAACACATGGGAGATAATTGCGCCTGTCTCCCGCTGCATGGTGTCTGGGTACTCGCGGTGTGCCTCAAACACTGTCCGCAGGTAGGGCAGGGGCATCAATCGGGAACATCCTACCCCGATCGTTCTATATCCCCGCGCTGATGCATCCTGCCAATTGAGCGGGTCATTGTTCCCCCTTCCACTGATCACCCGAGTCCAACTCCGACACTATGTTATCGAGACGGACCTTGAATCCGTCAAGCTGCGACAGTGCCCCCTCGAGACGCGGATTCATCTTCGTGAGCGTAACCTCGACGTACTCACGAAGCTCTAAGACGACACCAACCAATTCTTCATCTGAATGCCTTTCCGCCAGTAGACGTTGGATGTCTTTTACTACCAGGTTCATAAGTTTCTCAAGACGCTTTGTCCTCCTCGTGAGATTCGCGAGGGCTTTCTCCGTCTTTTCAGCTTGTGCTGACATCATTCCTCTCTCTCTCTCGCTTCCAGCGCCATGCCTTTACCCGACACTTAGGTGAGCAAGTCTTGGCGTCCTTCCGCAGTGGCGTGAACCTCTGTCCGCACACCAGGCAATTCCGATTTCTCCGTGGTCGGCGGACTTTCTTTGCAGCCATGATTCCCCCGAAACCTCCTTGTTAAGTGTTACAACAAATGTAATATCCACAATGAAGAGCGTCAAGGAATTTACCATTGAAAACTCCCTTCTAAGTGTTACAAGAAATGTAATATCCATAAGGAGGATATCACCTTGCGGCGTCTGGTCGAGATGGGAAGTCTCAATCCATACCAGCTTGTCGATGTCATCGAGTTTGCGAGAGGCTTGAGTGGACAAACGAAGGGCCCGGGTGGTTCCGGGCCCTTTCGCCTAATGCGCTGTGAAGGATTAGGTTGAGTGTCTTAAAGTGGCACATGGCCTGGTCCACCGTGTACATATTTCACGAACTTCTAATCCGTAGGTCGCAGGTTCGAATCCTGCTGAGCGCACTTTGCGTGCGGTACGACCTCCAACCATTGGGAAGTCACAAAATGCGTCACCTTTTCCGACTTGCGTTGCCAACGATGGCTTTTTTCAGCGTTGCCAGCGCTGTTCCGGCCTCGAGCCAGCTGCCAGATCCAGGCACAACTCTCCCGGTGGACTCCGCCGTAACGATCGGGACTCTTCAGAACGGCCTGCGCTATTACATACGAACCAACCAGCGTCCCGAGAACCGGGCTGAGTTGCGGCTGATCGTCAATGCGGGCTCCGTTCTGGAAGACGATGATCAGCGGGGTCTGGCACATGTCGTTGAGCACATGGCATTCAACGGGACTGAGAATTTTGCCAAGCAAGCCATTGTCGACTACCTGGAATCCATCGGTATGCGCTTCGGCCCAGACATCAACGCGTTCACTAGCTTCGACGAGACGGTTTACATGCTTACTGTCCCCACCGATGACGCGACAATGCTGGAGATGGGTTTTCAGATTCTCGAAGAATGGGCCCACCGGCAAACTCTTGAGCCAGAAGAGATCGAGCTGGAGCGGGGTGTTGTGATAGAAGAGTGGAGGAGGGGCCGCGGCGCGGAAGCCCGCATGAGGGACGCGCAGTTCCCCACGCTGTTCGCAGATTCCAAGTATGCCGAGCGCTTACCGATCGGAACGGTCGAGGTCTTGGAAGGCTTTGACCGTGAGCGTCTGCAAAGTTTTTACGATATGTGGTACCGGCCCGATCTCATGGCAGTTGTAGCGGTGGGGGATTTTAACGGCGATAGTGTGCAACAATTGATCCACCGCTATTTCGCTGCAATTCCAGTTGCAACGAATCCTCGACCGCGGGACAACTTCGAAGTTCCCCAACATGACGAGACGCTGTTCGCCATAGCGTCCGACCCAGAGGCATCTAATTCGCGGGTGTCTTTATATCACAAACAACCGGTTCGGGACCAATCGACCTACCGTGCCTATCGCCAGCGTCTAGTCGAAGTGTTGTACAACGCCATGTTCAACAACCGGCTGTCCGAGTTGGCACAATCCGCCGAGCCGCCCTTTATCGCGGGATTTTCTACCCAAGGACAATTTGTGAGAACCTCAGAGGTTTACTTCCTTGCGGCACTTGTGGCGCCGGGGGGAATCGAGATCGGCCTCGAGGCGCTTGTTACCGAAGCCAAGAGGGTAGCACAGTTCGGGTTTACCGAGGCGGAGCTAGATAGAACCAAAGCTGATGTGCTCCGCAGCATGGAGCAGGTCTATGCGGACCGAAATACACGTGATTCAAGGCTACTGGCCGCAGAATACAGACGCAGCTTTTTGACAGGTGAGCCGATTCCAGGTATTGAAACAGAATTAGAACTGCACCGGCTGTTTCTCCCGAGGATCACACTGGACGACGTAGACCGGCTTGCAGGCGAATGGCTTACCGAACACAGCAGGG
>JAZFQE010000291.1:0-2144 GCA_036444955.1 Gemmatimonadales bacterium | reverse complement strand
AGCTGTGCAATCTCAACCGAATTGAGTCGACGATTAGGGTCGTTACCTTTCGGCGCCGAAGATTTGGTGCTCTCAATTTCGACTGTTCCGCGGTTTTCGAGTCGACATGATGTTCTCCAGGATGCTTGCTCGTGAGATGCTGGGGAACACGATTAACATGAGAATTGAATGTAAGTTCAGAACTCTTGATCTCAAAAGAAGTCATGTGAAACCATTAATGGGATCGGCGAGGATATATTGGAGTCGAAATTCGGTGCCTGGGTAAGTGCATTGGGCGTTGTTGAGTTGATCGAGCAGATGTTGGATGGCTCGGTTGGAACGGGGATTGGCCAGCGTGTGAATTCGGACTTCCAACACCTTGCTGTGGAAATGCGGCGTGATATCTGCGTCCGATCGAAATAAGTCTCGAAGTAACGACCGGGAATCGTCCTCGCGGGGAAGGGATTCACGCAGCAGGCCAGACAGCGCCGTTTCCGCTCGGTAGGCTACCAATTTCACCGTGTCGGTCAATCGCTTCCGGCTTGGGGCCAAGCGTTCAAACTTCGCGTCCTCTGGGAATTGGTCCCATTCCAAGTGTTGCGGTGTGGACTTCATCTGCTCCTTGAGTGAATTCACTTCATGCTCTAACTGCTCGAGCTGTTCTCTCAGATCGGCTTTTTGCTCTTCCCATTGAGCTGTTGTCGCTTCATCCGCCTCGCTCTTTAACGTCAGCGCCGCAAACCGAGCCGCGCGTTGTGTGAACTTTCCTTTGGCCGATCGGCATTGGCGGTCCAACTCCCGCCATTCCGGGTTCACCACGGGCCGATTGGTGGCAGGAATCTGCTCCGTGCGATACTCGCTAAGAGCGTCAATGGCAAAGTGTTGCATCATGTAACGGAAAAAGTTTTCCTGACACCATCGGCTGAACAAGGCCACCGCAGTCGCCAAGCCCTGCTGAGAGTAGGCCGTGCTGATCAGGCTGGTCTGGTGGCCGCTGGAGGTTAGCTTGCGGACCTCGCGAACCCACAGCCCATCACCACGCCTGTCGAGGTAGGAACCACGTTCGGCCAGCGTCATCGTGACCGTCTCACCGCGCGGCGTCGTGGCCGTGACTTCGGAAAACTCCGATGTGGGCCAATCGTCCTCGGGGTACTTGTGGTAAGTGATACAAGCGATGCGGTGCGCTTGCCACATGTGACGGAAGAACTTCGGGCTGTATCCTTCCCGGTCGAAGATTATCAGGAAACGGCAACGGTAGGGATCGGCCTTAAGTTCTGCGTCGGTCGCTTGAGCCGGTACATCGCTCAGCAGACGCGGGACCACGTCGTTCTCAATCGCTTCCAGCATGCCGTGGTCGATCGGCCGCTCGATCGAAAAGAACGGTTGGCCCAACGCATCGTTGACCCAATAGTCGGTCGTGCCTCGCAAGCATAGCCGTTGGCGGGACACATAGCGGGGCGGCAAGGCTGTCTTCTTGCCGTGATAAAGACGTACGTGGCCGTCGACATACAGCGTGCCCGCCAACTCAGGCGCTTGTTCCATCCACTCTTTGGAGAGCAGCCCGGCCCAGATTTCCGGGGCCTGGTCGTCTTGCCCATGGCTCAGTTGCGAGAGTTTCTGTCGCAGGCAGCGGACTTCCGGCACGCGGTCCAGGCCCATCAACTTGCCCAGTTCACCCGGCGATTCGTACTGCAGTTGTTCAACGGTACGGATGCGGCACAAGGCCATGTAGCCCAAAAGCAGGATTACGTGCAGCGTGGTGTAGTAGCCGGTCAGTGTTGGGAAGGTGTTTCGCAGATGGCGAAACAATCCGTTCTCGGCCAACGCGGGCAGGGCACAAAGCACGCCGCCGTAGGAAAGGTCTCGGCAGGCTTCGAACTGCGTCGAGGCGCCGCCGGGCAGCTTTCCCAAAGCGGCCATCACACGTTCGATCGGGCGCGTACAGGCGATCCCCATTTGCGCGCCGGCGACCCGGTCCTCGTCGCTACGAGTCGATTTGTCGCGAGCCTCTGATGCACTGGCGGCGGGCGTTTGTGCCGGCGGGGCCAAGCCGTCCTCCGCTAAGCCAGTCCTCTGGAGACGTCCTTGGTCGATGGCTTTGCGGAGCGTGTCGTAGCGGATGTCGAGTTGCTCAGCAACTTGCGATTTGGAGTGACCGGAGTCCA
>JAZFQE010000290.1:0-2762 GCA_036444955.1 Gemmatimonadales bacterium | reverse complement strand
AATGACTTGCAGCCCACGGTCTTGATACTTCGCATACAGATTCTGTAGCCTTGGGACTTCATGCTCACAGTACGGACACCAGGTTTCCCAGAACAGCAGCAAGGTAGGCCGCTCATCGCTGAGGCTGTATTTGCCCTGAATCCATTCTTCTATTCCCAGATCGGTCGGAGCCCCCCGATCGCCATAAACACCCTTGGCTTCCGACAATTTACGTTGCGATAGAAAAACGCCAGCTAAAGCATCCGTTGCCGCGTGAGTGCTCCGATGTCGCTTCCCGAGAACGCGTGTCCGAATTTCCAAGACTCGCCGCATTATACGTTCAGCCTCCGCAAACTTGCCTTCGTCCAGACGGAACCAAGCGAGCGTCTCCAGTGACTCTAGCGTGTCCGGGTGCTCCTCGCCGAGAATGCGCACGCGGATGTCCAGCACCTGCTCGGTGAGTAACTCGGCGTCTTCACTGCGCCCTTGAACCTGAAGCAGGTCCGCCATGTTGTACATGGATTCCAGGGTGCCTGGGTGCTCCGCGCCAAGGACACGTTTTCGAATTTCCAGCGCTGCGCTCAGGTGTCTCTCGGCAGGTTGATACGACAGAAGTTCTTGATACGTCAAACCGATTGTCGTGCGCAGGGTGGCTTCGACCTCCGGCTGTTCGGCAAAAACATGAGCGACCAGCGCGTCAGCCCGATTGAGCAGAGTAACGAGCTTGACTTCCCGCCCGATTCGACTGGGGTCAGCGGTCCACAGCATGGTTTGCAGGAAGCCAACAGCGGACTGCGCCGTTTCCGCCTGCTTCTCCGCTTCCTCTCTGGCGGCTACCGCTTCGACGTGAGCAGATCGGGCTTGCAGATACAAGGATGTGCTAACGATCACGCCGACCAGAAGAACAATCAGCACCGCTGCGGTCGCGCCAACCAGTGCTCTGTTTCGGCGAGCGAAGACACGAACTTGATACATGACGCTCGGAGGACGGGCCATGATAGCCTCACCTCGCAAACATCGGTTGATGTCGTCCGCGAGGGCAATAGCAGATTGATAACGGCGGTCGCGGTTCTTTTCGAGAGCCTTGAAGACGATGGTTTCAAGGTCGCCTTTGAGCGTCTTGTCCGCAATTGTCAATGTCGTTGGTTGTTGCTCGCGTATGATGCGCGTGCTGTCGAAGATGGACTTGCCGGAGAGGGCGTAAGGGACCCGTTTCGAGACCAACTCGTAGAGTACAACACCGAGGGCATAAACATCGCTACGCGTGTCAATGTCGTCCGGGTCGGCTTCGCACTGCTCGGGGCTCATATACTGCAACGTGCCAACAAGCTGTCCGATATCGGTCTGCAACGTCGTGACCGCCAGATCTGAGTCGGTACCCCTCGCAACGCCGAAGTCGATGATCTTCACTTCACCCTGTGAGTCTACAAGAATGTTCGCCGGTTTGAGGTCACGATGGATGATGGCTTTCTGATGACCGTGGTGGACGGCCTGGCAAACCCTCGTGAACATTTCCATCCGTTGGTCCGTCCCAAGATTTTTATCGTTGGCAAATTGCGTGATGGATTTCGCGTTTGGGATGTACTCCATCGCAAAGAAAGGAGCAGCGCCGGTGCCATCGTCGAATGTCCCCACTTCGTAGACTTGGGCTATGCCAGGGTGCCGCAATCGCGCCAGGACTTGTGATTCATACTCGAATCGCCGAAGCGCGGAGGGCGAGGCAATCCCTTGCTTCATTACCTTGATCGCTACTGTGCGGCGGGGGCGCTCTTGAAATGCTCGATAGACCGTGCCCATCCCGCCCGACGCTAGGACATCCTTGATTTGAAATTGACCGATTTTCTTCGGAATACGACTTGTCGATGCAACGCTACGAGTCTCGGTTGTCGCAGGCGCTTCGTCACGATTGTCCTGATCGCCGTCTAAATGAATATCACTCATGCCGTCTAATTTCACGAAGGCTCGTAATTCTCGATCCCGCAGGACGAGGCAGGGAACTTCGAGGATTCAATTATCACGGCAACGTTGACGACCGCAAGCTGTCAGCGGGCGGGTAAAACCGCCCATCAGCCGGGATTTCCCATTTGTCCTACATGAGGCCACCATCGTACCTGAACGAGCCAGCCTATTCAAACGAGAACGGCCTTGCTCGCCGTCGTTCGTGCCTGTCTGACCGCTCCAATGTGCCAATCTTGCTCCAGCCGCCTCGGGGACGGGGTTGCTCACGGTTCCCGCGCAGCATCAGCCTGTGCCCCCTCAAATCGCCAACCTCTCGTTCGGTCGCTGCATCAGCCACGCTGCACCAACGGCGGCGGCACACCAAACCGCTGGATCCGCTCAAGGATCGCTGCAAACAGCTCACGTGGCACGGCTACCTCGGCCATCTGGAAGATCACATACCGTGAGTGGGTCACGACCTTAGCTCCGATCTTGATCAGCTTTTCCCGCAGCGTGGTCAGCGACCAGTGCCTCACGGACCTCGGCAACGCCAACCGACGCAGGAAGTTTCCGAGGTTGTACGCCAGGGCGAAGAGCTGAAGCCGCGTCTGGTTGTCTTTGAAGTTCCGGCACGACAGCCGCGTCCACTTCACGGCATACTTGCCTTCCTTGATCCATTGCTCCGCGGTGCCGCGACCGTTGTAGAACTTGACCACCGTCCTCGACCAGCCGGTCATGTTGGTCACGATGAACCCGACGCGCGGGAACAGTTCGCCCGCATGCCACTCGACTTTTGCCACGACGCGGCGGGGATGGTCCCAACTCTGAGCCTGATACGAAAAGCT
>JAZFQE010000289.1:0-2015 GCA_036444955.1 Gemmatimonadales bacterium | reverse complement strand
ATGTGCCAGCTCCACCTCGCCTGAGAGTATCAGGACAAGAATGTCTCCCGGGCCCAGCCGGTACGAATTGTCGATCGGGCCCGAGGAGATGGGCTGGAACTGCGTCGTTGCCTGCCGGAACACGTTCAGCCCGAACAGCTGCAGCGGCCCGAGAGCGAGCACTTCCTCCGCTCTGGCTATGGAGTCTGCGCGCAACGAATCTGCGAATAGGCGCAAGGCGATTGAGTCACCGGCCAGCAATAGCGAGTCTCGAATCGTGAACCCACCCAATCCCAGAACCGTGATGGCCTGCAGGATAGATTGGTTGGGGTCGGGCGCCCCTGTGGTGTCGGGAGCGACGAAATAGGAGTCAAGCAGATTGCTTGGATATCCGAAGGACCTGAGTTGCGCGCGGATCTGATCCGGGGTGGCTCCTGACTGTTGCAGCGGTCGCCGAACGATTTCGCCGAGTTCGGGCCGCTGTTCGAGAGCCTGAAGGGCTTGCTCGGGCGTGACACCGGGTGGTAAGGCAGGTATCTGCTGGGCAGCCCCGGTTGCCGCAGGAACGAACACCGCGGAGACCATTATAAAGCACAGCTTCACGCGTCCCACTGTCACTTGTATTCGCTCTCCTAGAATCCCCAAAACGATTGTCAAACTGCCCGTCACCCACCAAATAGGCGGGCATTATCGCCGCTAAGTGGCTGTAGGTCAAGGGGTTTGCCTCTAAACGGCGTGAAGTACTTTACAAGACAAAGTTGAATTGCGCAAGGTGTGAGTGGCTGGAACAGCCAGCAGCACTATGAACATATCCTCGCCATGCGTTATATGATTATGTGTTGACCGCTGCAACGCTGACCCTTGTGAGTCGACTGCATTGATAGAACTGAAAGAGCCGGTTGAACAGGTAATTCTCGTCGCAACCCCGCGACGCGGTAACTCAGCGGCCGGGACAGCCGAGGAGCATCTCGACGAGCTGGCGAGGCTAGCCGACACAGCCGGTGCCAGCATGGTTGGGAGGTTGGTGCAGCGAGTGCAGAAACCTAACCCACACAGCTATCTGGGTAGCGGAAAGCTTAAGGAACTGTCGCAGGAGGTCAGTGCGAGGGACGCAACGCTCGTAATCTTCGACGACGAACTCTCACCTGCGCAAGGCAAAGCGCTGGAAGACGAGCTGGAGGTTCGGGTGATGGACCGGGCCGAGTTGATCCTCGACATATTCGCAACTCGGGCGAGGACGAAAGAGGCGAGAATGCAGGTCGAGCTTGCCCAGCTCGAATACTTGTTACCGCGGTTGGCGAGAATGTGGGTCCACCTCTCACGTATCCGAGGTGGCATCGGTCTGCGGGGACCGGGTGAGACTCAGATAGAAACCGACAGACGCCTCATTGGGCGCAGGATCACCCAGCTCAAGAAAAAGCTCCAGGGTGTGGCGCGACATCGAGAGGTGATAAGGAGCGGACGCAGAGCGATGCTGACCGCGGCATTGGTCGGATACACGAATTCGGGGAAATCGAGCCTTCTCAAAGTCCTAACCGGCGCCAATCCGTTGATCGAGGATCGGCTTTTTGCAACGCTGGACACACTTACCCGGGAGTTCGTCATTGATAGCCAACGGATTCGACTGGTCGACACTGTGGGATTCGTTCGAAAGCTGCCCCACCACCTGGTAGCGAGCTTCAGATCTACGCTGGAAGAGGCAAACAAGGCTGACATCCTGCTACACGTCGTTGATGCATCCCACGAGGCGTGGGAAGAACAGGTGGCGTCGGCAGAGAACGTTCTCCGTGAGTTGGAAATGCAGGATCGTTCGGTGACGTATGTGTTCAACAAAATGGATCTGCTTGACGAGCCAGATCACTTCGCACTTCAGGCCGGCCAGAGATTTGATAAGTCAGTTTTTGTGTCCGCCCTGAAGGCCGATGTCGATGACTTGAAGAGCGAACTCGCCCGCGCTTCACGCCGGCGTGGGAGCTACCCAGCAGCCGCCCTCAAGACCTGAGCCACTTTCGCGGCGTATTTCCCGGCGGAGAAAC
>JAZFQE010000288.1:0-2550 GCA_036444955.1 Gemmatimonadales bacterium | reverse complement strand
TGAAAAAGACGCCTGGCTCGCCCGTCTTCCACGCTCCGTGGATGATTTTAGCGAAAACTTCCCCAGCGCTGAGCGCGCCGACTGCCCTCCCCGTGTGTGGATCTAGGAGATCATAATCTTGGTCTTCTCTGACTGCATCCATAAAGGCGTCAGTCACGCCGACAGATATGTTGAAGTTCGTAATCTTGGACGTGTCGTTCTTACACGTTATGAAGTCGAGGATGTCGGGATGGTCGACACGCAGGATGCCCATATTCGCACCCCGCCGCGTACCGCCTTGCTTCACGACATCCGTTGACGAGTCATACAGTGACATGAAGGACACCGGACCGGATGCCACACCCATGGTTGAGCGAACAACAGAATTCTTCGGACGCAGACGCGAGAAGCTGAATCCGGTTCCGCCACCTGACTGATGTACCAGGGCCATGTTGCGAAGCGTGTCGTAAATGCCGTCCTGGCTGTTCGAGAGGGCGTCGTCGACCGGCAGGACAAAGCACGCCGACAGCTGACCCAGCGGGCGGCCAGCATTCATCAATGTAGGACTGTTAGGCATCCACACGCGAGTGGCCATGAGGTCGAAGAATGTTTCAGCAAGTGCTTCGACAGCACCCGGGCTCGCCCCATATTGTGCGTCGGGCGCGGCGATTATACGAGCCACACGCCAGAACAGGTCGGAGGGTTCCTCTGTGGGTTGCCCGGCGTCGTCCTTGATTAGGTAACGCCGCTTGAGCACCGTGACAGCGTTGTCGCTGAGTTGAACGTCTTTCATGTTTCCAGCTTCACCCATGTGTTCCACCGCTTCTCCCGAAAGCTCCGCACCCCCGACGACAGCCGAGAGTGCCTTAAACGTACAGCCTCGATGTAGTGGTTAGTAGCCCTTCCCTGCCGGAATACCAGCGGAGAGGAGCGACAAGGTAGGGAAGCCAAAACAGCGGCGCAAGTGGGGTCGCATCGCCGATAGAGCGGCGCCTCGTTGCTATCCGTATCACATAGATGATGTGGATCAGTGGTGCAGAGGATACCTTCCCGTCTTATGCCCTTCGGCCTCCGCCACATAGTGCGCCCAGTTCGCATCAATCCGGGCTCGCAACGTCTCGTCGATCGGTCGAATAACTCGCGCAGGTACGCCTACAACCAACGAACAAGGCGGCACATCCATCTGTTCGGTCAGCACCGCTCCGGCTCCGATGACAGAACCTCTGCCCACATGCACACCGTTGAGAAGAACAGCCCCCATACCGATCAGGCACTCATCCTCGATTGTGCAGCCGTGCAACACTGCCCGGTGACCAACGCCAACCCGGCTGCCTATCACGCAGGGATAGCCCTCGTCAACGTGTATCACACACGAATCCTGAATATTCGTTTCGTCTCCCACGGTGATGGAATCCATGTCGCCACGGACCACCGCGTTGTACCAGATGCTCGAATGTCTACCTAGGGAAACCCGACCCACCACAACCGCTCCCGGAGCGATAAAGGCAGTCTGGTCTATCACGGCCGTTACTCAGCGAGGCATGGGTGAGAACTGCATTTCCATGTAGCTCTCGACGGGCCGTCCGTTCTTTTCGGCGGGGCTGTAAGACATGCCATTAGCCGCCTCGATGGCAAGTATGTAGAAGTTTGGATCCTCCGGAGGTCGAGCAGGCCCGACTTCGAGCGCCCGTCCGTTCACAGAAATTTTAACCAACAGGATGACGGGTGAAGGAGTTCCGGCGATGTCTGACGTCAGCGGTACCAGCGGAGCGTCGAGAGCGCGCGGCGGAACGTCCCAACACTCGCCGTTCCTGTTGTACCGGTTTGGATCATACCGGCTACAGCTCGCAGCGGGCTGTGGTGGCGCAGTTCGCGGCATCGACACGGCGACCGAAAGAGTATCACCCACGATAACGTCGATGTTCCGGCTGAAGTCTTCCCTGCCCTGGGCCCTGACCAGCAGCCTGTGAACCCCTCCGCTCAATTCGTGTGTGAGCCCGCGCAACGGCTGTCCGTCGATCGCCACTCTACCGGTGCGTGGAACGCCGGTGAGTATGAGGATCCCCACAGCTGGGGGCTGCGTCTCAACCGTCGTAGCCGCGGTCGTGTCGACGCCAGCCGTGTCAACGGCCGCTGAGTCGTCCGTCACCACTGCGGAGTCCGGAATGGCGGCGATAACGGAACCCGTATCAAGAGGAGCTACTGCAGGCTGCGCGCCGGCTCCGTCCATATAATTTATGTAGTAGTAATAACCGCCGCCGCCTCCTCCCAGCAGCAGAAGCAACGCCGCGGCGACAAGAACTCCGGAACCCCTTTTCTTCTTTTCCGGTTGCTGCAGAAGATCCCCTGTCTGGGGCAGTGGAGTCGTAGGTGTCGTAGACGACAAGGGGATAGGACCGGTAGCCTCTACCAGGTCTTTAGCTGCGATAGCCCCTATGGGAGTAGTAGGACGCGTGGAAAGGGAACCCCGGCTCGGAATATCAGCGCCCTCGAGCGCGGCAAGTAACTGGCCGGCGTTTTGGAAACGGTCAGCTGGCTCCTTCGCCAGCATGCACTTGATGATCTCGAACA
>JAZFQE010000287.1:0-2842 GCA_036444955.1 Gemmatimonadales bacterium | reverse complement strand
TAAGTCGCATACGTTTCGTGGTCGCCGCTGGGGCGGGCCGAAACGTAATGAGTGGCGGTTAGGGCTGTCAAACAATCCGGTTGCTCGGTGTCCCATAGGACATTAACTTCGCGTGATGGCGTTTCCTTACTTTGGTGAGCACGAAACACCTCTTTTCTTAGCCCCAATGGCGGGGGTTTCCGAATCCCCGTTTAGACGTCTCTGCAGGTCATTCGGTGCAGACGTGGTAGTTTCGGAGTTTCTTTCCTGCGAGGGACTGCGGCGAGGGGTTCGTCACGTACATGATGGTGCGTACTTCACTCCACCCGAGCGCCCGATCGGGATTCAAATCTACGGGGCCGATCCTACAGGGATGGCCGAGGCCGCCGAACTGCTGACGCAGCATTACAGGCCCGATTTCATTGACATCAATTTCGGGTGTCCGGTGAAGAAAGTTGTGAAGCGAAACGGTGGTTCTGGATGTCTGAGGGATTACGGCCTGGTTGAGCGGATCATAAGAGTGGTTAAGGGGGCGACCGACCTTCCCGTGACGGTCAAGATCCGTAGCGGTTGGGACGAGCATTCCCGAGATCCGGTCGGAATTGCGCTGCGGTGCCAAGAGGCGGGTGCGCTTGCCCTGACTTTGCATCCGCGAACACGGTCGCAGATGTATCGGGGCCACGCCGAGTGGGACGAAATTGCCTCCGTGGTCGACGCCCTCGACATCCCGGTGATCGGAAACGGAGACATTCTGAATGCCAATGACGTATATCGTATGTGGCAACACACTAACTGTGCTGGTGTGATGATCGCACGGGGTTCGTTTGGGAACCCTTGGATATTTCAACAGGCAAGGGCGTTGTTGGATGGCAGGGAACCGCGTGCTGACCCGGGAGCGGCAGAGCGTTTTGGTGTCGCTCTCCGGCACGCCGAGCTCGCGCTCCAGATCCAAGGGGATGGCCGGCGAACGATGGTTGAATTTAGAAAACATCTGGGCTGGTATACGAGGGGTCTTTGCGGGGCGAGTGAACTTCGTGCCAAGCTGTACAACGTTGAATCCTTGGGAGACGTCCGTCAGATTTTTGGTGGGTACCTCAATCCGGTGAGTGCTGTAGGTTGATCAAGGCAACGCTGGACGCTCTTTTGGCGGATGTTGCTGCAGGTTCGATGTCGCCTGGCGATGCGGTGCAGCGTTTAAAGAGCCTGCAGGTTGAAAATCTCGGGTTTGCGCGGGTTGACCACCTTCGACCGTTGACGCAGGGTCATCACGAGGTGGTTTTCTGCGAAGGAAAGACGCCCGATCAGGTCGTCTCCATTTGTGATTCGCTGGTGCAGGCCGACGGCACCTTTTTGGCAACCCGAGCTGACGAGCGGATGCGTGCCGCCCTAGCAATGAAGTTCCCGAGGACGGAAATCAGTGAGTTGGGTCGCACCGTGTATCTGCCGCCCAATCCGCCGCGTGCGGTCACCGGGAGAGGAACGATCCTCATCGTCTGCGCAGGAACGAGCGACTTACCAGTTGTCGAGGAGGCGCGAGTGGTCGCTACGGCGTTTGGGAACCAAGTAGCGACTTTGAGTGACGTCGGAGTGGCTGGGATCCATCGGCTGCTGAACGAGGCGGAGGTTCTCAAACAGGCAACTGTCGTTATTGTCGTAGCAGGCATGGATGGGGCTCTGGCAAGTGTGGTCGGCGGCATGGTATCAGTACCGATTGTGGCGGTACCGACCAGTACAGGCTATGGTGCCGCGTTCGGTGGACTGTCAGCTCTGCTGGCAATGTTGAATTCGTGCGCCGCAGGCGTCACGGTAGTGAATATTGATAACGGATTTGGTGCAGCTGCTGCGGCGTCCCGTATCAACCATCTTTGACCCGAACTGATGGATCAAATATTCATTAATCTGATAATTGTACTGCTAGCTGGCGGCGTTCTGGGCTGGGTTTTTGGGCGCAGGCAGGGTCGTAGACGTCGGTTGCAGCGAACGCTTGATCTCGTCCGACGTGCTCACAGGTGTGATCACGCATGCATCGTAGATCGTAACGGTGTGGTGGTCACTGCGGCAGGTGATCAGCAATCCAAACCCGCGGTTGTTGAACGCGTCATCACTACGGCGAAACTGGCCATGAGTGACCGGAAGCCGCATGTAGTTCGGGAAGACGGCTTGATTATCGCTGTGGGAGTCGGCTCCATGGGAACTGCGATCAACTCGCCCACGGGCGACCTCGCGGAAGCCGAAGTCGACGGCGCGGTGGTGGATCTCAAACGATTACTGGCCGATCTGGGGGCCCACCACCGGGCTAGCGCCCCAGCGGCGAGCGGCTCCGTGGCTGAATGGTCCGAGATAGGGTCGCCGATAGCCGAGTCCGTGCAGGGAATGTCCGTCGCTCTTTGTGAAACGGCGACAGAGATGTGCGATCGACCCACGGCTGTCGTGGTACGGGATTTGGCAAGCAAAGCTGTGCGGATTGTCGCGATCTCTCACGGGGTTGATAGACGATTGGTCGGCGTGCCAGTCCTTTCCGATTCAGCCGCAGGGCGCGCTTGCTTCGGGATGACGCCCATTGAGGGCCGTGGTCGGATGGAGTTGTTTGGGCATAGGAGTCACAATAGGCGCAGGCATGATTTGCAGGGTGTAGCGTTTCCGCTGCGTGACGGCCAGCTGGGGGTGGGAACCCTGGTGGTTCTTGGCCCTATCGAGCAGCTGAGTGACGCCGCCCGTGAGCTCTTGACCGAGCTGGCAAAGGAAAGCGGGCCGCGGATCGGCAGTGCGATAGCGGTCCGTAACTCTGACGCCCGCGTCACGATGGACGAGGTTACCGGACTTCCCAAACGGCAAGTCCTGGATGCGGTGATGGAATCTCATG
>JAZFQE010000286.1:0-3023 GCA_036444955.1 Gemmatimonadales bacterium | reverse complement strand
GCGGGCGCCGCTTGGTGGTTCGCAAACACTTACAGTGGTCAAAGAGGGTTACCGCAGGCCGGTGAATCACTCGCATCTATCGCGGTTCTCCCATTTTCGGATCTCAGCGAAGGCGGTGGCAACGAATTCTTTGGCGATGGCCTTGCAGAAGAACTGCTCAACTCGCTGTCGAAGCTAGAGCGGCTTCGTGTCGCCGGCAGAACTTCGTCATTTTCTTTCAAAGATAGAAACGAAGACATCCGATCGATCGGGGAGCAACTGAACGTGGGAAGCGTACTCGATGGGAGCGTACGCCGGGCGGGAAACCGGATACGGATCACCGCGCAGCTGATAAACGTGACCGACGGATTCCAACTCTGGTCAGAAACGTACGATCGAGAATTGGAGGACATCTTCGCCGTGCAGGAAGATGTGGCTCGATCGATAGTATCGGCGCTGGAGGTCGAACTTGCCGGCGATGTCGACCCAAAAATCGTGATACCCGGCACAGACGATTTTGCAGCGTACAATTCATATCTCCTTGGGCGATTTCACTGGAACAAGCGGGCGGCGGCCGATCTCGTCACAGCGGCGTCGCACTTTGAAGACGCGGTTGATGCCGACTCAACCTTCGCGGCCGCCTGGAGCGGTCTAGCTGATTCTTATATCCTGTTTCCACCCTACGGAGTGGAGACGGTGTCGTGGGAAGAGGCGATCGGCCGGGCCGAGCGGGCGGCGCGCAGGGCAATTACCGCGGACAGCAACCTCGCAGAGGCCCACGCGTCTCTCGGCATCGTGTTGGACGCCAGGTGGGATTGGGAGGGTGCGGAAGACGAGTTCAGCAAAGCCATCGCGCTGAACGCAGGTTACCCCACGGCTCACCAGTGGTACGGGATCTTCCTCGTCGGCATGAACCGAGTACAGGAAGGCTTGGCCGAGATACGGCTCGCCGAAGAGCTGGATCCGCTGTCACCCATAATCGGAACCTGGGTGGCCCTCGCGCTGGACGTTGCGGGCGAGACGGAGGAAGCTACCGATCAGTTTGAGAAAATACTTGCGTTACACCCGGGCGTGGGTCTCATACACCGGGACGCCTGGCTTCACTTTCTGAGAAATTCCCAGTATGAGCCGGCTGCCTTGCACTTGCAGCGGTATCTCGAACTGTCCGGCTCCGAAATGGCCGAAGTGTGGCCAGCCGGAGTCCTCGACGGTGAGGCCCGGACAGCAACGCTGAGAGAAATCGCCACCGAATTTGCGGATGACTTCAAGATGTCGACAGACCTGAACATGATTCTGGGTGAGGAAGAAACAGCTCTGCGTTACCTAGAATCCCGGCTTGCCGCACCAAACAGGCTGAGGGACTCGGCTGGCGCGCTGCGCGCCTACGTCCTCAGCGAGGACCTTCGCAACAACCCTAGGTTCCGCGCCCTGCTTGGTAACATGAGATTGGATTGAAAATCATCCGTGACCAGCTATGCTCGCACCTAGAATCTGAAGTAGTGTCCGATCCAAAGGGTGTAGAAACGCAGCCTCTCGTCTGCGATACCCGCTGCGAGACCGGGACCGCCAGTGGTGGCGTGGTAGCGTAGTCCGATGTCTAGGGCAACCCCGGTCCGGAGATAGTATTCCAACCCAACACTCGCATTCCACCCCAGATCCCAACCCGCTTTCACCAGTTGCGGCCCATCTTCTGACACTCGAATACGCCACTCCCAGCCATAAAGACCCCCACCCACACTTGCGTATGGACGAAATAGTGCGTCCGGCGCGCGAACAACGATGTTTCCCGTGATCGGGTACACGAACAATGACCCGCCCAGTCCTTCGGTCCGGGGGAATCTCTGGTATCCACTCAATATCTCGAAAGTTCCAAACCGCGCTTTTACCCAGAGGTTTCGCCAAAACGATATTCCGGTGGACCTTCCATGGAGATCGCCAAAATCTCCGCGCGGAAATCCGAGATGTACCCCCAGGATCGGGGTCCCTATCCCCCTCTCCTCGCCCCCACCCCGCGGTGCTAGTCCCATATCCGCCAGCCGACGGCGATCTTCCCCACCGCGTATGTCATTAACGTACCTGGGGGTACGGAAGATGTAGAGATAGTACCAAGGCTGTAGCAGGTCCTCGATTAGAGACCGCGCGACTGGGAGTCGCCTAACGTGATACGCGGAATAATTCAATCCCGGTGCAGTCCGATTCCACGCTGTGTTGTAGGAGGGACCAAACGGCGCGCGGTTGCCTACATCCACGTTGATCATGGAACCAAGCGACGGCGCGCTGGGAAATCCCCAGCGCACGGGTAGAATGAAAGGTATCCAGTCTTTCAACACTTCCGGATGCTGCACATAATCGATACGGCTCGGCTCCGGGGTGAGCACAACACGAAATTCTTGGTGTCGCACCACCCGTGTCGAATCCTTGTCAGCCCGCTGCACGCTCTCCGGCGCACCCAAACCTGCCGCAGCTTCCCATTCCCCCGGATACGGATACATGCCGTGAGAACCCTCATTTTTCTCACCGGCTAGGATCCGCGTGGGAAAGTCAAACACGTTGTACATCCTGCCACCGACGTATACAACTGGATGAGTCTCATCGACGATCTCGGGTTGGTAGTTCCCCTGTGGCAGTACGATGCTGCGGATATGGAAGTAGTAGTGCACCTGCTCAACTCCTGAACGATCAGGAGTCAACACAACATTCACGTGTTCCCAGTCACCCTCATGGTTTCCTATGAAGTCGTTGAAAGGATAGAGGTACCAGTACTGTATCACGAGGCGACTGGCGGGATCCACGAAAGGATGGGCATAAACGGTGGGTTGCGCCCAAAGGGCACTGTCAGCTCCCGTCCGCACACGACCGTAACTGTCCCACCATTCACTGGGCTTCGCCCCCGGCCAGTTGAAGTACCAAGCCACCAGCAGTCTGGGATCACTCTCATACCGCACAGCATTGACCGTTAGTGCAACCAGAGAATCGGAACCCACACGCTGTAGTGATATGTCGAGCGAATCCTGGAATGCGTAGGGCGCAGCTGTGATAAGGTC
>JAZFQE010000285.1:0-2151 GCA_036444955.1 Gemmatimonadales bacterium | reverse complement strand
GAATTACCGCCGTTGCGGCCAGGGAATTGTTTTGTAAGGCCAGGTGCCCGGCGTTACAATGGGATTCGTCTTCTCAGGAGGGGAGGACTACCTGTGGCAGTACGCCCCCTATCAGCTGCCGGGAAGGATCACGAGGCGGTGAGCGTGACCCTCCCCGATGGCGTCACAGCAGAGACCGTACGAAATCAGCTCGCAAATATCCTCGCCAGCGAGTCCTTCTCACGATCTGATCGTTCGAGCCGCTTTCTGCGGTTCATCGTTGAGCACGTGCTCGACGGTAGAACGGAACCGCTGAAGGAGTATGTCATTGGTGTCGAAGTGTTCGACAAGGATGAGTCTTTCGACCCTCGCGTCGATGCTATTGTCCGCGTTGAGGCCGGCAGGCTGCGCACCAAGATCAAGGAGTATTACGGAGAGGAAGGTCGGTCCCATCCGGTGCGCATCGAGCTTGCCAAGCGAGGCTACGTACCGGTATTCCGGTATCTACCTTCAGAGGTCGGTGACAGCCGATCAACTGAACCACAAAGGCCCGTAGAAGCGAGCAAAAGACTTCTCCAACCAAGTTTGGAGAAATTTAGGGTACCTTGGTTCGGGCTTGCTGCGGGTATCGTCGTCTTGTTGTTGGTGGTGGGCGTCTATTTCTGGACAGGCAGCCAACCGCCTAAGGTCGAACCCGACGCCGAAGGGCCGCAGGGCGCGCCGTTACAGCCCCCAAAATTCTCCGTCGCTGTGCTGCCACTGAAAAACCTGTCTCGCGATTCGGCCGAGGAGTACTTCAGTGATGCGATGACCGATGCCCTGATTACCAGTCTTGCCAAGATAAATCCGATGCAGGTGACTTCCATGACGTCGGCAATGCACTTCAAGGGTGCGGATGAGCCTATATCAAAAATCGCGCGGGAATTGAATGTGGGTCATATCGTCGAGGGATCTGTGTTCCGTTACGAAGACCGGGTGCGGATTACGGCGCAGCTTATCGATGGCAGAACGGATAAGCACGTCTGGGCGGAAAGCTACGAGCGCGCAGCGACCGACATACTCGCGCTCCAGCGTGACGTCTCTTGGCGTATCGCTGGTGCATTAGCGGGCGAGATGCTGCGCACAAAGTCAGTGGAACCAACTCAACCTTCAACTATCGAGCCGGCGGCGTATGAGGCGTATCTGAAAGGCCGCTACTTTCGAAATAAGCTGAGCGAAGACGGTTTCAAGAAGGGTGTGGCGTACTTCCAGCGCGCGATCGATGGGCAACCCGACTACGCACCCGCTTACGCCGGGATGGCGAGTTGCTATTGTCTATTGGGAGGTCATGGTTTAGAACTTACCGCCCCCCGCGAAGGCATGCCCAAGGCCAAGGCCGCAGCGCAAAAGGCCTTGGAGATAGATAGCGAGCTTGCCGAGCCTTATGGGGTTCTGGGCATCATCCGGACGAAATACGACTGGGACTGGGATGGCGGCGAAAAGGCATTGAGGCGCGCCCTGGAACTCAATCCGAGTTTCGCGCAGGGCCACGCGTGGTACAGCATCCATCTCGAAGCCATGGGGCGCCACGAGGAAGCCATCCTTGAAGCGGAACGTGCCCGGGAACTCGATCCGCTCTCACTCGGGGCCAATGTGAATCTCGGCTGGCAACTCTATCAAGCGGGTCGGCATCGGGAAGCGGTCGAACAATACAATAAAACGCTTGAGCTCGATCCGAGCTTCTGGGGCGCACACTGGGCGCTTGGGGTTTATTTCCAGAGCCAAGGCAGGTTTGAGGAAGCTATTACGGCGCTCAAAAAGGCGGTGGAACGCAAATCCGGCCATACGCTGGCATTGTCAACGTTGGCCTATACCTATGCGGTTTCGGGCAACCGAGCCGAGGCGCTCAAGATATTGGAGGGCCTGAAAGCGCGTTCGAGGAAGACCTACGTCTCACCCGCGCACATCGCTACCATCTACGCCGGGCTGGGAGAGAAGGATCAGGCATTTGAGTGGCTGGAAAAGGCCTATACCGCACGCTCACGTTCTCTTGCCTGGTTAAACGTGGCGCAGGAGTGGAACGATCTACGTTCAGATCCCAGGTTTACTGCGCTGCTCGCGAAAGTGGGCCTGGCAAGTTAACGTGTCACTTCTGAACAAAGGAGTTCTAAGCCACTGAAAATTTGGCGCGCC
>JAZFQE010000284.1:0-2165 GCA_036444955.1 Gemmatimonadales bacterium | reverse complement strand
GAGAACATCGGCGCTCGCCTCCTGGTCGACAAGGCCGAGGCGGAGAAGAAGCGCGCCCAGGCCGAAGCCGAGGCAAAGCGAGCCCAGGCAGTCGCGCGATCGCAGGAGATGGAAGCGCTTTCGATCGAGAACCGGGCCACGGTGATCCTGGCCGAGGCCCAGATTCCGAAGTCCATCGCCGGCGCCTTCGACAAGGGCAATCTCGGGGTCATGGACTACTACAACATCCGCAATGTCCAGGCCGACCAAGATGCGTGACAACCTGGCCGGCAGCCTGGAGGCCGAGGAGGAGGTTAACTGATAGGCGATTGCGGCAGCCGAGCGTCAGCGAGCGCGCCGTAATTGTCCGGTTGAACGGAACCCGTCTATGGGGATGTCATGAGCGCGGCTGGCTACTGGCGATGAGATTTGGGTATCGGGAGGGGCGCAGGAGACGGCATATCGCTGATATAGATGACGCCGAAAATGCCAGAGGCTAATTGATGCGTGAAACCAACTCATTGAATCGATCTTACGCTGGCCAAGGGCTTGAGTCGAAGGCCGTTGCAGCAAGCTATTCTGCGATTCGCCAGGCGAGTGAAGCACTCTGCGAACCGCTTGAGCCAGAGGATTGCTGCATTCAGTCGATGCCGGACGTGAGCCCGACGAAGTGGCACCTGGCGCATACGAGCTGGTTCTTTGAGACTTTCGTACTCAAGCCTGGATTGGCAGACTACCGTTCGCCAAACCCGCTATATGAGTTCCTGTTCAACTCGTATTACAACGCGGTTGGCGAACAATACTCGCGATGCCGGCGCGGGTTGTTATCTCGGCCGACTCTTTCAGAAGTGATGGCCTACCGCGCACACGTGGATGAAGCCATGGATGGCCTCTTCGCCGCCGGTCTCGCCAGCGATCTCGAACAAGATCTTCTTGCTGTCATCGAAATGGGAATTCATCACGAACAGCAGCATCAAGAGCTAATGCTGATGGACATCAAGCATGTCTTTTACCGCAATCCATTACGTCCAGCGTATCGTGAACTTCCGGAATCTTCACAGCAGGAAGTAGCACCTCTCACTTGGTTACCGTTTAATGGTGATTTGCAGTCGATTGGCCACAATGGTGAAGGCTTTGCATACGACAACGAAGCACCCCAGCATCGTGCGTACGTCGAATCGTTCCTGATCGCCGATCGACTCATTACTTGTAGTGAATACGTCGAGTTTATCGAGGACGGCGGCTACGAACGGCCCGAACTGTGGCTATCAGATGCGTGGCAAATCATCCAGACGCGTGCCTGGAGGGCTCCCCTCTATTGGGAATGTGAAGACGACCAGTGGCAAATCATGACACTCGGCGGAATGCGCGATCTCGACCCGAGTGAACCGGTCTGCCACGTGAGCTTCTACGAAGCGGACGCGTATGCTCGGTGGATGGGATGTTGGCTTCCGAGAGAGAGCGTCTGGGAAACTGTCGCCAGAAAACTTCCAATAGAAGGCAATTTTCGAGAGCAGGATTGTCTTCATCCTACTCCGCTTGTGTACGGAACTGCTGGACCGGCGCAGATGTTTGGCGACGTGTGGGAGTGGACATGCAGTCCTTATTGCGCATACCCCGGATATCGCGCGAGAGATGGCGCGTTGGGCGAATATAACGGCAAGTTCATGTGCAACCAAATGGTCCTTCGGGGCGGATCCTGCGCGACACCGATTTCGCATATCCGCGCCACGTACCGGAATTTCTTTCCGCCAGACGCTCGCTGGCCGTTTACAGGTATTCGACTGACGAAGGAAGGATGAGCCTTCCTCGGTACCACGATGCTCCACCTCGGAAAGAAAACCGTTACCACCAGTCGCTGGCGGCAAAAACTGCCTTCGGCGACCAAGGCGCCGCTCCATCTGTGAGCAACTTGTACAGATCGCCTCCCCGTCTCGAAGCGAGTTGTACAAATTGTTTTGCTCCCAGCTGTTCTCCAGCGTTCTCGCCACCAGACGGGTTCTCAGGGTCAACGGCGTCATACTGCCGAAAGGCTCGCTGCGCGTCGTAGCTTCTTTCCGGACCCGATCGTCTACCGTTAACGCAAGGCTCCAGGGAGATCCCTAAACCCCCTTGCGCAGGCGGTCTGCAAGCGAGTTGTCGAGGGCGTCTATCGCGGCGATCTTCTTCTGGGTGACCTCCACCGG
>JAZFQE010000283.1:0-2452 GCA_036444955.1 Gemmatimonadales bacterium | reverse complement strand
GGTTCTTCCGCGCTCGGTTCGGGACAAACAACATTGACCACTGCACGCGCCTGTGCCACTCAACAAGTGTTTCGGCAATGCAGGATGCCCTCAACACTGCCGCAGCCTCAGGATCGATGCGGGAAGTTGAGGAAGCCTGTGACGTCATTTTTATCGCTGGTGCAAATACCACGGAGAGTCATCCCGTGTTCGGCGCGGCACTGAAGCGAGCCCACGTTCGTGGCGCAAAGCTCATCGTCGCCGATCCGCGAAGGACAGAGCTCGCTGCTCGCGCGGACATCCATCTGCAGATGCAGCCGGGCACTGACGTCGCTCTCTTCAGCGGCATGCTCAACCACATCTTTGAGTGCGGGCTGGAAGACAAGGAATTCATTACGCGGCGGACCCACAACGCCGGAGCCGTCCGCGAGGCGGTCGCGCCGTATACACCGGACAAGGCGGCGGCGATCACGGGGATCCCAGCTGCGCTCATCGCGGAGGCCGCTGAGATATACGCCCGAGGCCCCAATACGAGCACGCTGTGGGCAATGGGTCTCACGCAGCATCTCAGGGGCCATGACATGGTGTGTGCGTTGCTCAACCTTATTCTGGCCACCGGTATGATCGGACGTTGGGGGGCGGCGATGATGCCGGTGCGGGGGCAGAACAACGTCCAGGGCTCATCGGACATGGGGGCGATACCATTCGTGTATCCCGACTATCAACCGGTCAGCGATCCGGCTATCCGGAGCAAGTTCGCGAAAGCGTGGGGTGTAGACCCTGAATCCCTGTCACTCGTACCCGGCCTCAAGGTCACGGAAGTCGCCAGAGAAGATTCGCCGGTCCGCGCGCTGTTCATCATGGGCGAGAACCCCATCATTTCCGATCCCGACATTGCACACGCGGAGGCCTGGTTTCACTCGATCGACTTCCTGGCGGTTCAGGATCTGTTCCTGACGGAGACTGCCCGCTACGCCGACGTCGTACTCCCGGGAGCCTCCTTTGCGGAAAAGACCGGCACCTACGTAAATACCGAGCGCCGCATCCAGGTCAGCAACAAGGCGATCGAACCGCCGGGCTCAGCTCGGGCGGACTGGGAGATCATTGCGGACCTCTCAAATCGCTGCGGTCTGAAGACTTCGTTCAGTTCACCTTCGGAGATAATGGACGAAATCAGCGATCTAGCACCCGCCTGGCGGGGTGTTTCGTACGACCGCCTACGCGGAGGAGGGCTTCAATACCCCGTACCCGACCGATCGCACCCCGGGACTGCATACCTCTTCTCCGAATCGTTCCCAACCTCGGACGGACTGGCAACCTTTCAGCCGGTCGAATACGCGGAGCCAAGCGAGCTCCCGGACGAAGAGTTTCCCTTCGTCATGAACACGGGCCGCCAACTCTACCACTGGCACACCGGAACTATGACAAGACGATCTCAGGGACTGGACGCCAGGGAACCGATCGCGAGCGTGGAGGTGCATCCGGAAGACGCAGCCGAGCTCGGTCTTGCGGATGGTGATCTCGCTAGGCTGACGAGCCGACGAAATTCAATCGTCATTTCGGTGCGAGTATCGGATCGGGTTGCGCGGAAGCAGGTTTTCGTACCGTTCCACTTCAGAGAGGCCGCGGCGAATCTGTTAACCAATCCTGTCCTCGAACCTCACGCTAAGATGCCGGAGCTAAAGATTACCGCCATCCGGATCGAGCCAGCAGAGTAACTGCAGCGATTTGAAATTGACTCTGTAAACCTCCTACCTTAAAACGCAATGCGCGCGATAACCAAACCTACGACAGCTCCAGGACTGGTGTTTTCCGAGGTCGGCGAGCCCAAGTATGGGCCTGCCGACGTGCTCATTCGCGTCCATTACGCGGGACTCTGCGGGACCGACTTGCACATCGCGGACTGGGACGAGTGGGCGCAAGGTCGAGTCAAGCCACCTCTAGTTGTGGGCCACGAATTCGCGGGGGAGGTTGCTGAGCTGGGTTCGGAGGTAGAATCCCAATTCGAGCGAGGTCAGCTCGTTACGGCCGAAGGACACATCATCTGCGGGCACTGCAGTCAGTGTCGGACCGGCAATGGACATATCTGCCAGAACACCCAGATAATCGGTGTAGATCGCGACGGCGCTTTCGCCGATTACATAGCGATGCCTGCAACCAATGTCATGCCGCTTGGCGAAATCTCCACTCGTATCGGCGCGGTAATGGATCCTCTGGGCAACGCGTTTCACTCAGTTTTATCAACTGAAATCTCAGGGAATTCGGTGCTCATACTCGGATGCGGACCGATCGGCTGCTTTGCCGTTGGAATCGCGCGCGCGGCAGGGGCTTCCCGGGTGATCGCCACCGACGTGAAGGAGACACGATTGGAGCTGGCCGGCAGGATGGGCGCGGATGTTCTGCTCGACGCTAGGAGTGAGGATATCCCGACGAGAGTGTTTGAGGAAACCGGAGGCGCGGGAGCGGACATAGT
>JAZFQE010000282.1:0-2448 GCA_036444955.1 Gemmatimonadales bacterium | reverse complement strand
CTGTAAGCCGATGTCGCGCTCCGTCCCGGCGGTAGAATAACGACTGTCAGTGGTTGAGTCGAAGCGCTTGAGTTAGATTGAGCAGTTGCAACGCCCGATAGGCTCGCCGCAGCCCCAGAGTCCGGCGACACATAGCCAGCGAGACTCGCCTGAGTCTTCCTAGTGTGCTCATTGATGATCTCCTGTTGTTTCTGCATATATTCTCCGTCACTGAATACGCCTCGGTCGTGCAGAAGTTTTAATGCCGCGAGGATTTCGGCGACGGCCTTACCGTCGGCTGCGGCGTATTGCTTGCGGCCCGTTGTCGCTTTCGACGTTTGTTTCTGCGTGCTACCCGTTGCTGACGCCCCGCCAACCGCGACCGCTGACGCCGACGTCACAAGCGCTGTCTGCGGCGCCACGATAGGGTTTTTCATGGCCACCTGGAAGTCGGACAGCGAGTCCGTGAGGATTTTGTCCAGTGCGGACTTCGTCGACTGCTGGACGGCGTTCGCCATCCCGAGCGCACCTGCCCAGAACATCTTCCCCCCTTGCGATATCCCTTTCCGGGAGTACTTTTCGATGAAAACCCTCTCGCCGTTGCGATAGACCTCAATCGTCAACCCGATCCGTGCCTGGGTGTTCGTGAATGCGTAGTTGGCCCGTTGATACTTAAAAACAAGCCCCGCGGCTGCGTCAGCATCTTTCGTCTCGGTGAGTGACGTGAACGCCGCCTGGTAGTCGGCCGACTCGAGGGTACCGGCGAGCATTTGTCCGAAATGGACGTTCCAGGTGTTTGCCGCCCCCGCCATCCCGGACCTGATTTGGTAGGAGTGCCCGCGAACCTGAGGGGCGATGTAGTAACGGGCGTTGACGTTGGTCCTAGGGAAACGAGTCTCGCCCTGGTTGCTCTCCAGGTAATTGGCGTAGTCACTTGAGACGTTGTACGCACAACCGCCGAGCGCGACGCACACCGATAGAAGTATTGTCCGGACCAAGGTCATGAGATTCGCCCTCCATCAGAGATGCTCTTGCACCTGAACCCGAAGGCTGCATTCGGGCGCCGGTCGAATTGACCGAAAGTGGTGAGATTCACCGCTACTGGAATCCATAGGAAGCCAACACGGTTTGAACGGTGCTTATCGTCTGTGAGGCACCGTTGGAGGGGTACTGCCAGCATCCCTTGAGCTGCAGGCCAGTCGTAGCAGTCTAACTCAGTCGAAGCGTATGGTGGCTTACAGATAACATACGAATCAGCCGACTTGCCTGGAACCAGCAAATGCCTCTGAATGACCGTATATGGGTGAGTAAGCCGAAGGAACTGCCCCGTCGGCTTCTCGCAGAACCCGGCGTGAACGTCTCCGCTCACCGGGCTCCCATCGATCCAACCCTGAATCTCCCGACCGCTCCCCAGTGAGGGAACAAACCGGGCTGACTCTGTGCCTGTGCACGTAGCCAGCGTAGAGCACGTAACCAGTGCCCCTTGAGACGTTTAAACTTCCGCATAGCCCATCGAATCAGGAACCGGTCTAAATGCTCAGAGACCTTCTGAAATTCCGAAGGTCGAAAGCACGTGTAGTAACTCATCCAGCCCCGGATCACAGGACTGTAGAGCTGCCCGAGGTCTTCGAGCGACAGGTCGCTTCTGAGCTGCAACCGCCACCGCCGCACCGTTTGTCTCATGTCCTTCAATGCGGCCCGACTCAGTGCCGGACTGAAGGATAGAAACACTCTTCCACGACGATTGATCGCCATCCTCGGACGGAAAGTAAAACCAAGGAAGTCGAACTGAATCACGTCGTGAGCCTGTTTCCGATTTGCATCCTTGCAATACACTACCCGAGTCTTGTCGGGATGGAGTTCCAAGCCACAAACCGCAAGACGCGCTGACAACTGCTCTCGCAAGCTGTTCGCATGCGCCAGACTCTGGCAATGAAGGACTCCGTCATCGGCATACCTGCAGAATGGCACTTCCGGATGGGTACGCACCAACCAACTATCCAGTGCGTAGTGCAGAAACAGATTCGAAAGCAACGGGGAAAGTGGCCCGCCTTGTGGCGTTCCCTTGTCCCGGCTCACGAGCGTTCCGTCCTGTCTCTGCATTGGCGTTGTTAGCCAGCGACCCACATACAGCAGTATCCATTTCTCGTCGGTATGCCAACGCAGTGCTTTAAACAGCAGGTTGTGATCGAGGTTATCGAACAGACCGCGAATATCGTACTCCAGCACCCAGTCATGTTCCCAGCAACGCTTACGCGTCACCGTGAGCGCCTGATGTGCCGAGCGACTCGGCCGATAGCCGTAGGAGTCCTCGTGAAAATGAGGCTCCAGGTGCGGCTCCAGCATAAGCGTGACCACCGTCTGCGCAATACGATCGGCAACGGTGGGTACACCGAGCATTCGCTCCCCGCCTGATTTCTTCGGAATCGGTACCGCTCGAATCGGCGGCGGGAAGTAGCTCCCCGACGA
>JAZFQE010000281.1:0-2550 GCA_036444955.1 Gemmatimonadales bacterium | reverse complement strand
TGAGGGCACACTTGACACCCACCGCCGCACCGCCGCACCGCTGCACCGCCAGCCGCCACGCCGGGCCGCGCGAGCCCCTCGCCCCCTGAGCTACCGGCGAAAATGGGCAGAGCAAGTGCTGATTGATCTCGCTACATTGCTACTGACTGTGTCATAACCCATTTGTTGAGTGGACGATACCAAGTGAAAGGACTTTCGCATGAGTCCAGAGAAAACCGCGATGCCGAGCATCACGCCAACGCCCGACGGACCGTACCTGGTGAAAGACCTCGAGAATCTCGCGAATCGAAAAGGCCCGATCGAAGCCAAGCCGACGATGGCTCTTTGCCGCTGTGGCGGGTCGGCCAACAAGCCCTTCTGCGATGGGACGCACGCGAAGATTGGATTCTCTTCAGCCAAGCTCGAGGGTCGCGTCGAAGACAAGCGGGAGAACTACGAAGCTGAGACGCTGGCCATTCACGACAACCGGGGCATATGCGCGCATGCCGGGCGCTGCACCGACGGCCTGCCCTCAGTTTTCCGCTTGAAGCAAGAGCCATGGATCGACCCGCACGGCGCGAGTCGTGACGACATCATCGCGACGGTTCGGAAATGCCCGTCCGGAGCGCTGAGCTACTCCGTCGAAGACCTCGAACACCGCGATCGAGATGGCGAACCGACGATCTTCGTTTCCCCGAACGGACCTTACGTTGTCAGCGGCGGACCGGAACTTCTCGATACGACCCGCGGTGAAGGCGCTTCGACGGAGCACTTGACGCTTTGCCGATGCGGCGGATCGAAGAACAAGCCGTTCTGCGACGGCACCCACTGGTACAAGAAGTTTACAGACGATAAGAATTAGGAAGGGCCAATGGCGGGCAGGATCGCTTTCTACGAATTCAAGCTGAACACCGCAGCGGGAGAGCATCTGGGAGGGACCGGTATATACCTGACTAGCCTGGTCAATTTTCTCAAAGCGCAACGGGACCGGGTCTCCATTCGCTTCATACCGTGCGAGCCGAGTCACAGCGAGCCGCGGAGCCTGTGGGAGAAGAGCCGAGCGCTATTGGGCAAGGGATGGGCGGACATCCGCGATCTCCTGGCTGCAGGAGAGGAGACCTTGCTATTCCACTATCCCAAGATGCCGATAATAGGACGGTCCAACTACGCGAAAGTGCTGGCCTTCGCGGCGCTCGGGTACGGCCTGTTGGCGATCAAGAAGACAGTGACGGGGCAGCGGGCGATCGTCTTGATTCAAGACCTGCCGACCGAACAGCGGCTGATTAGACCGTCGAGCTCCGTTCCGGACTTGACTCGGTTCCACAATTGGAGACGCCTCCCCAAATCCGAGTGGGCACTTACGGCTGTCGAGCGGTTGATCTTCAAGCTAGCGGATGTGGTAGTCGCGCCGTCATCGATGCTGGCGGATCATATTGCGAGAAAACATTCGTTGCCCGCCAGCAAGATCGTTCTCAAACGGCGAGATATTTATGCGCCCACCTACGATAGCGCTCCGAAGGCAATCGAGGTGGATAGCGCTGACGGGCCGCGCGTGTTCTACTCTGGCGACCTGGGGCTGCCATCGCTCAAACGGAATCTGAAGGCGATCATTCACGCGTTCAGGCAGTTTCCGTCCGCACATTTCTATGTCTGCGGCAAACGTCGCGAATGGATCGGGAAGGAAGTGGAGATCGCCGGCCTCAAGAACGTCCACTACCTGGGTCTACTAGACTACGCCACCCACGACGCCGTGCTGAAGCGGTGTCACATCGGACTTCTCCTCTACGAGCACTCATACTACGACCTCATGGCCACTGCAAAATACTCAGCCTATGTCGCCAAGGGGCTGGCTGTCCTGAGCACGGATCTCGTTACGCTTTCAGAGATTCTTCGCGAGGACCGGGTGGGTGTAGCGTCGACCATCGAGGAGCTTCCGACTAGATTGGCCCACTGGTTAGAATCCCCTGAGGAATTGGCGCCATACCGCGAACGCGCTCGAGAACTGAGCTCCAACTTCGTCCGGGGGCTGTACATGCAAGAGTGGTTTGATCAGGCGGTACTAGACCTGCACACCGCTCGCAGAGGACCGGCTGGCCCAAACAGAAGCGACGATGGCGCCCAGGCGTGAGGAACGGCGGCAACTATGAACTGCGCGAACGGCTGGACGAGATCGTTCCGCTGGTGCGTAAACTGAACGGGTACCTCCTCTGTATAGTCGAGATGTTCGAAGAAGTGTTCGCAGAAGATACCCTTCACCGAGTCGTCAGGAAGCGGAAGTTTCTTGCGGCAATCATAGAGGCAGTTTATGCCCGGCGCTTTAACGATATCGATGTTCACCCAGCCTGGCTTTCCATTAGAACCGGCCCCCACGTTAACCAGCAAATCTCTCTTCCCACGATACCGTCTTCGTGTGCGCGAGCTGAGAAATCTGAGAAGCGCCACGGGTATTTCATGTCGCAGAGGGTAGAATGTATGCAGGGGAATTGGGAGAAGTTTGTAGAATAGTTTTCTAATCCCCTTGCTGTTAATGCGCAGTTCGTCATAACGGGGATACATATCTATAGGTTGAAT
>JAZFQE010000280.1:0-7666 GCA_036444955.1 Gemmatimonadales bacterium | reverse complement strand
GGACGCGGTGAGCGAGCCGGCTCCGACCAGCCCAAACAGTTCCGCGCAATTGGCGGAATACCGATGCTCCTGAGGGCGATCCGCCCGTTTTCGTCACATGAGAGAGTCAGACACATAGTGGTTGCGCTTTCCGAATCGTATGCTACGGATCCCCCGAAGTGGCTTGGCGACTTGGTAGGAGAGCGACTCACCCTTGTGCCTGGTGGCAAGACGCGCGCACACTCGGTCAAGGCCGCATTGGACGCCTTAGCGCCGGAATGCTGTCTCGTATTGGTGCACGACGCCGCGAGACCGTTTGTAACGCGGGAGATTATCGATTCGATAATTGGGCGGGTCGACGCAGGAGTATGCGCAATCGCGGCGGTTTCGGTCAGCGATACAATCAAGCGTTCGGAACCCGACGCGTATAGAGTAGTTGAAACGGTCGACCGGGCGACACTATGGAGAGCGCTCACGCCGCAGGGATTCCCGCGCGGCGTACTTGCAAAGGCGTACGACGGATCGGGCAATTCGTTGGAGCGGTTTACAGATGATGCAGGGCTGGTCGAGGCAGCTGGCTTTGAAGTGCATCTCGTGCCGGACGATCCGTCCAACATCAAGCTCACGACTGCACACGATTTCGTGATGGCCGAGGCAATCAGCGGCGGGTGACCGTCCTCCCTCTGGCGTCAGAGGCTGATGCAACCGCGGTGTACGAACAGGTGCGAGCCCACCTCGATGTTTCGGGGCTGATCGCGTATCCCACCGAAACCGTTTACGGCCTCGGCTCGAAGGCCCGCGACGACGATCTAATGCGTCTGGCGCGCTTGAAGGGCAGGCCGCCCAAGAAACCCTTCCTTCTCCTGGTCAACGGGCGCACTATGGCGGAATCCTGTGGCCTCGTGTTCACGCCTCACGCTGCCGCCATGGCTCACGAGCTATGGCCGGGTCCGCTTACGCTCGTGCTGAGCGGTGGTGAAGGCAAGCTGCCCGACGGCCTGAGAGGTTCTGAAGGGGGCATCGCTATTCGCTGGACGTCCCACAAAGCAGTCAGTCGACTGATAACCATGCTGGGTGAGCCTATAACCTCAACATCTGCCAACAAGCCGGGTGGACCCACCGCCCCGGGGGTCGGGGCCATAGTGAATGCTTTCGGTCCGGCGGTAGAGCGCGGTGAGCTGTTGATCCTCGACGGAGGGGTGTTGGGCAACGTTCCACCTTCTACGCTGGTAGATTGTACCACGATGGAACCCAGGATGATCAGGGAAGGTGCTATACCCAGGGATGAATTGAGAAGGCGCGTCGGAAGTTACGCGCCGTGAAAACGATATTATTAGTGTGCACCGGGAACATCTGCCGAAGCCCGCTGGGGCAGGCCTTGTTCCAGCGGAAGTTAGACGCCATTCAGCCGAGTGGATTCCGGGTAAAGTCAGCGGGTACCGGGGCCTGGGACGGAGCGTCGGTATCTGAAGGTGCGTACCTCGTATCCTTGGAGAACGGGTTCGACCTTTCGGGGCATCGTGCTCAGCTACTAACCACGGAGCTGGTGAACGAGGCCGACCTGATACTCACGATGGCGCGCCACCACCGCGTGCGTGCCCTCGAGCTAGGCGGCAACGGAAAAACCTACCTGCTTGGCGAGTACTCCGGCGAATCGGGACCGGATGCGGAGGTACCCGACCCGTTCGGCGGCGACATCGAGGTTTATCGACAGACCCTCGAGGAGTTGGATCAGTTTATCAACATAGCTGTTGAGCGGGTAACATTGGAGTTGCATGAATCAGGTCAAGGGGAGCAGTAGAGTTCTGGCGGTGATCGGCGATCCAGTGGAACACTCACTATCGCCGATCATGCACAACGCAGCCATAACGGCCCTCGGCTACGACGCTGTCTACGTGGCAATGAAGGCGCAGGTGGCCTCTGTACACCAAGTACTCAGCGCGTTCGAAGCTGTAGGTATAGCTGGCAACGTGACTGTACCACACAAGATGCTTGTCGCCACGATGCTAATAAGACTCACGTCGCTGGCGAAGGAACTGGGCTGCGTCAACACGTTTTGGTCGGAAGACGGCAGGCTGGTGGGTGACAACACTGACGTGATCGGAGTGCGGGATGTAACTAAGGAGCTGGGCTGCGATGGTCCGTGGGTTGTGGCGGGCACCGGTGGGGCGGCAAGGGCCGTGGTAGCAGCCGCGAGGGAAGGGAGCGTTCCCATTCTGGTACATTCGCGAAGCCCCAAGAAAGCGGCTGACTTCGCGGAGTGGGCAATTCAAATAGGAGTGGAAGCGCACGTGGACGACGGATCGGACGCGCTAACGGCGATTAACACCACACCACTTGGACTCGACGACAACGATCCACACCCGTTCGCGGTGGAGAGAATAAAGAAGTGTCGCTGGGCTATCGACCTGGTGTATCATAGGGGCGGCACAAGTTGGGTACGGTCCTGCAAAGAAATGGGTATCGAGGCTGTCGACGGCCGCTCAGTTTTGGTGGCACAGGGAGCTCGCTCGTTTGAACGCTTCTTCCCGGGCGCCAAGGCTCCCCGCGAGATAATGACCGCCGCTGTGGAGATGAACCTTATGTGACTGTAGGACTACTGACATCACTCGAGCGCCTCCTCCTCCCCAATTCATGCCTCATCTGCGACCGCTTTGTTGAGAAGGACACCCCTGATAGTTTAGTTTGTGCCGTTTGCTGCTGCCGGCTGCGACGGGTTCCCGCCGGTTGTGAGCGTTGCCAGCAACCGTTGCCGCCGGTTGGACCTTGCCGCTTCTGCGCGGAATGGCCTGCGGTGTTGGGCGCTACAGCAAGTGCGGTGTGGTTGACCGACGAAGCGCGCGAGTTGGTACACGCCCTCAAATATCGCGGCTTCACGCAGGTTGCGGAGACTATGGCGGATTCCATGGCGAGATACGTGCGGAGGCCCGATGCGGACGTGCTGGCGCCCGTTGCGCTTGGACGAAGACGTCTCCGTAGTAGAGGATACAATCAGTCTGTGCTGATTTGCCGGAAGCTCTCGCAGCTCTGGCGAATCCCCAGCGCTGAGCATCTGCTTGCCCGCACGAGGGAGACGAAGTCCCAGACGGAGCTCACTCCGGATGAAAGAAGGGATAACGTTGCGCGGGCATTCGTGGCGGAATCGCCGGCCAAGCCCGACGAAACACGGGTGATAGTCATCGATGATGTGTTAACCACCGGTGCAACGCTCTGCGCTGCAGCGGCAGCAGTGAGTACGGCGGGTTGGCGTGATGTTACGGCAATAACTTTCGCACGCGCGATGCCACTCGAAACCAAGGTTCTACTGAGCTAGGGGATGATATGCCGATTAGGGTTGGAATAAACGGGTTTGGCAGAATCGGGCGCAACGTACTCAGATCGATCTTGAAGCGTGACATCGACCTCGACGTCGTCGCGGTGAACGACATAACCGATTCGGCGACGCTCGCTCACCTCCTGAAATACGATTCAGTTCACGGCAAGTTCGACGGTCCCGTTGAACATTCGGAAGACCGAATCATCGTTAGCGGCAAGTCTATCAAGGTTCTTTCAGAGCGGGATCCTGCCAACCTTCCGTGGAAGAGTCTGAATGTCGATGTTGTGCTCGAGTCCACTGGATTTTTTACCGAGCGTGACGCTGCCGCCAAGCATCTGGCTGCTGGGGCGAAGAAAGTCGTGATCAGCGCGCCGGGCAAGAATGAAGACATCACGGTCGTGATGGGCGTGAACGACGACAGCTACGATCGAGCTAAGCACGACGTCATTTCGAACGCTTCGTGCACGACTAACTGTCTTGTGCCGGTGGTTAAAGTTGTGCTCGACAACTTCGGGTTCGTGGCCGGGTTTATGACCACGGTTCACGCCTACACGAATGACCAGAGGATACTCGATTTGCCCCACAAGGATCTGCGTCGCGCGCGCGCCGCAGCGATAAACATCATCCCCACCTCTACCGGAGCGGCCAGGGCCACCGGACTTGTTCTGCCGGACGTCAAGGGCAAGATCGATGGGGTTGCCCTGCGGGTCCCGACGGCAGACGTGTCGATCGTCGATCTCACATGCACGGTCGAGAAAGCAACGTCCATCGATGAGGTGAATCAGGCCTTCCGCGAGGCGGCGACGGGCAAGCTTTCCGGGATACTTGGTGTAAGCGACGAGCCGCTCGTATCGAGCGACTTCATAGGTGATGAGCGGTCGAGCATTGTGGATCTCATCTCCACCAACGTGATCGACGGCACATTGGTCCACATTTCATCTTGGTACGATAACGAGATGGGTTACTCGAGCAGGTGCGCGGACCTACTCTCTTATATAGGCGAACGGTTATAGCGAAGAGAACGCTCGACTCCCTCGAAGGCGGCCACCTTCTAGGGATGCGTGCCCTGGTGAGAGTGGACTTCAACGTTCCGGTGAAGAACGGCGAAGTGACTGACGACAGTCGAATACGGGCCGCTCTGCCAACGGTGCGCTGGCTCCGAGAGCGGGGCTCACGTGTCGTTCTCCTGTCCCACCTGGGTCGACCCAAAGGCCAAACGGTCACCGAGATGTCGCTAAGGCCGGTGAAAGACGAACTAGAGCGGCTACTGGGCATGCCGATCACGTTCATCGAGGACGTCACGGACCCGAACGCCGCTCGAACGACGAAGCGAATGAAGCGGGGAGAGGTGGCCCTCGTGGAGAATACGCGCTTCATTGCGGGAGAAGAACAAAACGATAAGGCCGTCGCCGGGCTGTTTGCACAACTCGGCGATTTTTACGTAAACGACGCGTTCGGCGCCGCCCACCGGGCGCATGCGTCCACCGAAGCAGTCGCACACTTGCTCAAGCCCGCTGTAGTTGGGTTCCTAATGGCCAAAGAGCTGGAATTTCTTGGTGCGGCGCTAGAAGATCCCAAGCGGCCGTTCATCGCCATCCTTGGTGGGGCCAAGATATCCGGGAAAATCGACGTGCTGGATGCCCTGCTACCCAAGGTGGACGAGATACTCATCGGCGGAGCTATGGCGTGTACCTTCTTTCTGGCGATGGGACTCGAGGTAGGGGAGTCGCTGGTGGAACTGGACCGGGTTGACATGGCGAAAGGTTTGCTCGAACGGGCGGGAAATAAGCTCATGCTTCCGGCAGGTGTTGTGGTGGCTAACAACCTCGAGGGCGACGAGAGGCGCAGCGTGCAGCGTGAGGCGATACCGGAGGGGTATGCTGTTTTCGATATCGACGAGGAGACGGCGAACGATTTCGCGAGCCGCGTAATGGCGGCGAGGACCGTCGTTTGGAATGGTCCGATGGGTGTCTTCGAATCGCCTCCCTTCGACCGGGGCACGCGGGTGATCGCTGAGGCGCTGGCAGACGCAACCAAGGTGGGTGCCACGACCATCGTCGGAGGAGGAGACTCTGCTGCTGCAGTCGCTGAGGCCGGTCTGACGGACAAGGTGAGTCACGTATCAACAGGGGGCGGGGCTTCCCTGGAGTTTCTGGAGGGTAAGGAGCTTCCGGGTGTCACAGCGCTCGACGAGGTATGAAGAAGCTGATATTTGCCGGCAATTGGAAGATGAATGTTGGGCCCGCAGGCGCCCGAGAGTTTATGCAGATCTTCCTCCAACGCTACCGGAAGGAGACCGGCGTCGAGGTATGGTTCTTTGCGCCCGCCCCGTCTCTTGAGGCCGTAGCCGGGACAGTGCGGGACAGGCCGGAAATAGTCGTCGGGGCACAGGACGTGTATTGGGAGGAGAGCGGTGCGTTCACGGGCCAGACGAGTGTCACAATGATTGTCGAGGCCGGTGCCAAGGCGGCGCTCGTGGGGCACTCAGAACGCCGGCACGTATTTGCCGAGACCGACGAGGAGACCGGACGCAAGGTGAGAGCATTGCTGGGTGCCGGACTGACGGCCGTCCTTTGCGTAGGTGAAAAACTGGAGGAGCGTGAGGCGGGAAACACGGTTGATGTGGTCGCCCGCCAGCTCTCTACGCTTGCGGGGTTGGATGCAAATCAGCTTGGCAAGATCGTGATAGCGTACGAACCCGTTTGGGCCATCGGGACCGGCCGGAACGCCACACCCGCTGATGCCGCCGCCGTTCACGCTGCGATACGGGAGTGGTTCGCCGCCAGGGGAGTTGCGGCCGAGAACATGAACGTGCTTTACGGCGGTAGCGTCAAGGGCGCGAATGTCGTAGAGCTCATCTCGGAGTCTGAGATCGACGGGGTGCTGGTAGGGGGGGCTTCGCTGGATGTGGCCGCGTGGTCAGAAATTGTGTCGGCCCGCCCTAATTGACTGTATTGGCGGCCGTCAGTATGATTCGCGGCCCTAACGAGCTGATCACATGCTATACAAGATTCTACTCATCACACTGATATGTGACTCGATCTTGCTGGCCACCGTCGTTCTGCTGCAGGCCGGACAGGGTGGCGGACTTGCGGCACTGGGGGGCTCGGGCACCTCTACTGAGTCCATCTTTGGTGGCAGGCAGGCGGTTACTATCCTCACCAAAACATCGTGGTGGTGCGGTGGCATCTTTCTGCTCATTTCGATCATCCTGGCTGGCCTGAGCACACGGGGCGGGGCCCCTCGCTCGGTGCTCGAAGGGCAGGTAGGCCCGCCGTTGCCGGTGGCGCCGCTTCCACTCGATCTCGATCAGTCCTCCGGGGGCTCCGTTGAGAACGCGGCCCCGACTCAAGAGCCATAGCGTCACCCCGAGGTCGAAACAACAGCCCACCAGCTCTCCGGGGTGGGCTTTTTCTTGCCTCCTCGGGCAGCTTTTGTGGAAAACGTGTTCAAACGAGGATTTTTTGGGGTTTTGCGAGCAGCAGGGTTAATTACTGAAACTGGAACAACTAACGCCCCTGAAGGTGAGAATCGAGTTTAGGTTGATTACTGTAAGTCTTTTGCATTAAAGATGTTGTGTGGTGAGGAAGGGGTAGGGAGTAGGGGGGAGGAGATGGGGATGAGGGATGGTTGGCAGACGTTTTTTTGGGCGATGTAAAGCGTGACCGGGGGCTTCCAAGCTCTTGACAGTCAACAGGTAAGCTCATATGTTGACCCCCCCGCTGGTGCCGCCTGTGGGCAGCATCTCGTGTCGCATTCCGAAGTCTCTTGGGGGAGTGCATGACCAAGGCCGATTTGGTTGAAAAAGTAACGGCCATCATAGCCCGGACGGCCGGCCCGATGATCTCGAAGAAGGATTGTGCGCGGGTTGTGGACGCGTTCTTGGATTCGATCCGCGATGCGCTTGCCAACCAGCACAACATTGAGATCCGCGGGTTCGGCACATTCAAGATTCGTCATCGCAAGACGCGGATGGCGCGCAATCCGAGAACGGGTGATCCCGTCGAAGTTGCAGCGCGCCCGGTACCCGTGTTCAAGCCTTCGAAGGAGCTCAGGGGAATGGTTGCCGGGGGGGAGTCGCCTGCGGAGCCAGTGTCTGCGGATCAGGTGTTGTAGCCAGTTTCTAATCGAGACATCCCAACAGAGGCCCGCTCCGGAACCGTCCGGACGGGTCTTTTAACATTCGGTATCCCTCATGGTCTCACATACAGGCAGGCAACCCTCGGGAGGGTGCGCCAACTGATTAGTGATACAGGCTTTGAGGGGAGGTTAGGGCTATGAGATCGACAAAACTATGTGCGCTCTTGCTGGCACTCAGTGAAGGGTTGGCACAGGCGCCGATGCTGAGAGCCCAGGGGGCAACATTGGGTG
>JAZFQE010000279.1:0-2812 GCA_036444955.1 Gemmatimonadales bacterium | reverse complement strand
AACGTGAGAGCTCAAGTTTCCACCGGGCATGCCGCTCCCCGATCCCCTGGGCGTAAGAAAAGTTCCCTCGGTGTGGGCGTACTCGACGAGACTTACTAGATCTCTGATGCTTTCGGGTATTGCGACGGCGCGAGGGACAATGCGAAGTGGGCCAGCAGCTTCACTGTATGCAGCGCAAACGATGGGGCTGGTTTCAAAGCGTCCTTTGAAGCCAGCCGGATGCGATAGGGTCATCACCAGGTCGAGGCGTAGATTGAGTTCCGTGGCCAAATAGCGGGCGAAACTCTATATTCGATACGCGTGTACTCAATAACTCTAACACATTTCCCGTCTTGCGGCGGCACCTCTACGACGCGATTATGTCGGTAGCGACTGCTGGACATCCACGGAAGGTTGAGACCCTATCTCCCGAGGCGAGGCGTCAATTTTGTACTGCCATGCTTCCGCGCGTGTCACGGACTTTCGCTCTGTCAATACGGTTCCTCCCCAAGAGGCTCAGGTACACCGTTTCCGTTAGCTACCTGTTATGCCGCATAGCGGACACGATCGAAGACGCGTCGTCCGAAGTGATCGAAAGCGAGAGAAAAGTTCGTTTTCTGGAGCTATTTAGCGACAACCTGGGTCGGATGGATGTAAGCACTCTGGCCGAGGTCCAGGGTGCTTTTGGAAACGCGGACGTCCATGAGCATGAACTCGTGAGACGCAGCGACATTGTCCTGTGTGAATTTTTTGCGCTGCCCGAGGCAGAGCGGAACTGCATACGGCCGTGGGTCCAGAGGATGTGCGAGGGGATGGCTGAGTACGTGCGTGGGGGAATGGGGCAAGACACCGATGACGGTCCCGTAAAGACGATTGATGATCTAGAGCGGTATTGCTATTTCGTCGCGGGCACAGTGGGAAATCTCCTGACTGAACTGTTTTATCTTGGCCGCGGAGAGGATGCTTCGGAAAGGAATCGGCTGGCGGACCGGTTCGGTCTTGGCCTCCAACTCACGAACGTCATCAAGGATTTGCACTTGGATGCCGAGCGTGGCCGATATTTTGTACCGGTGGAGGCCTGCGCCACCCACGGAATAACGCAACGGGAGATGTTGCGTGTGGAGCATGCTGATACATCACTGGCTATCATGCGAGACTTGATCGCGAGAGCGAAGAAACACCTTGGTTCCGCACTGGAGTACTCGTGTCTGATTCCGCGTTCCGAATACGGAATCAGGATGTTCTGTTTAGTGTCCCTTTTCCTCGCGTTGAAGACACTGGGTTATGTGGCGGCTCACGAGCAGCCGATGGGACGCGCGCACACGCTCAAGATTGGCCGATCAGACGTCTACAGAACGGTTATCGCTTCACTGTTGGTTGCGCGAAGCAACGCTTTGTGCAGGGGATACTACCGTCTGCTCGCCAGAGCAGTTCCCGGGTAATCAGGCCGACCTAGAAAGCTCCCAGGTGGAGATGGCTCACCCGCCCGAGTTCTCTAATACCGCTTCAAGAATATCAGTCATCAGAATGTGACCGGCGTGATCCGGGGGTGCCAACGTTTCGGCGTCTCGCGGTAGTAAGGACGGATCCAAACTCTGCAAGTATACTACTTCGCTGATCAACACCGAACGGCCCGCGATGACCGGGTCGGCCCAAAAGCGCATACGGACAACTCTCTCCGGGTCGCCCCCTGACTTTCTCGACCGCCGCGTAGCTAGATCAAACCACCTCGTTTCGAGAAACCCCTCCTCCGGACTGATCCTCGCTACCTCGAGCCCGGTATTCGTGACATGGGAATTCAGACGCTCGATTAGGCTGGCTGCCTCGACATCAACCGTGTCCACTCGAGCTTCTGGGAACGGAACGGTCCACGGCCTGATGTTCGATGCGCCGCAGGCCGTGAGGACCGTAGCCAGGGAGAAGCAGATGAGAGCTGAGCTGGGCAGCCCCAGCATAACTCTACAGCCCCAGCTCGTTCACCGACGGCGGGCTGGTCGAATAGTCGTAGAATCCTTTGCCCGACTTTTTCCCGTACATACCGGCAATAACCATGCGCTTGAGCAGCGGAGGTGGGGCGTAGCGGACCTCGCGATATTCATCGAACATTATCTCGGCAATCTTGTAAGTCGTATCGAGACCGACAAAGTCCAGCAAAGTAAACGGTCCCATCGGATGGCCCGTTCCCAGCACCATTCCCTTGTCGATGTCCTCTACTGACCCCACGCCGGTCTCCAGCGCCCGTATTGCGTCGAGCAGGTAGGGAACCAAGAGTAGGTTCACGATGAATCCTGAGGTGTCTTTCGCTGCTATTGGTTGCTTGCCTAAAGCGCTGGCAAAGCTCATCGCCTTATCAAAAGTTTCAGGACTTGTAGTCACCGTCCGCACGACCTCAACGAGCTTCATGAGCGGTACCGGATTGAAGAAATGCAGGCCCACGAACCGATCTGCACGCTGGGTAACTGCTGCCATAGCCGCAATAGTAAGACTGGAGGTGTTGGAGGCGAAGATAGTGTCAGGGCCGCAAAGTCCGTCCAGCTCTCTCCACATCCCGTTCTTCAACTCGAGGTCCTCAGTGACCGCCTCAACAATAATGTCGCTCGCTTTTAGATCGGAGATGTCAGTCGTGACCGTCAACCTTGCCAAAGCCGCTTCCCGATCGTCGGCGGACATCTTTCCTTTCTCGACGAACTTGGCGAGCGATTTCTCTATCCCTTCCTTTCCCCTAGCTATGAACTCGTCGCTAATATCGCGCGCCACAGTTTCGAAACCCGCCTGGGCCGAAATCTGCGCGATACCGCGACCCATTAGGCCGCAACCCAACACTCACACCCTC
>JAZFQE010000278.1:0-3697 GCA_036444955.1 Gemmatimonadales bacterium | reverse complement strand
GGGCTGAATGGGCGAGTTTTGTCGCAGCTGTAAGAGGAGAGATTGCAGCGCCGAAACTCGAGCCACAGGTCGCCGCCCTCAGGCTTCTCGAAGCGATTCGCGAGTCGGCGGAGGAAGGCCGTGAGATCTCACTGTGAGGTTGCTATCGCTCCCGAAGGGTGACGTAAAGCTAGTCGCCGCCGGTGCCGTGTTGACGGTGCTGGCGTACCCGCCCTTCCACCTGCTAATACCTTCGTTTACCTGCCTGATTCCGGCGATCTACCTGATTCAGCGAGCGTCTGCCGATGAAACCCCGCTAAGACGAGGCTTGGCTCAGGGTTTTTGGTTTGGGGTCGCGAGCAGCGCCCTCGTTCTCTACTGGATGGTGGTGGCCCTGTGGCGCTTTACGCCGCTGTCGATACTTGGATTTTCTGCCACCATCGTGGCGTTGGGTGTGTATACCGCCATCCTCTTCGCGCTGGTCGGGTGGATTGAGCGGAAAACGAGAATATCAGTTGTGGCAAGTTTTCCCCTCCTCTGGACAACATTGGAATGGGTAGTGGGCAATGGAGGGGACGTTGCCTTTCCCTGGCTGGGGTTAGGGACCTCGCTAACGGGTTACCCGGTTTTCATTCAGGTTGCCGATGTCGTGGGTGCTCGCGGGATCACATACCTGCTTGCTCTGGCGAACGCCGCGTTGGCCGTAGCATGGCTGCGGCACGGCCGTGGTCGTCGCAGGTGGGGAATGCTCAGTGGAGTGGGAGCGGGCATCGTTGCAGCGCTGATCTACGGAGTGGTCAGAACCCGTTCGCTCGAGACGAGAGTGGTGGGTGAAGTGGCCCTGCTTCAGCCGAACATTGGGTTTCGGGAAAAGTGGGAGGTTGGAGCCCAGGATTCCCTGGTTGCTCTGCTAGTGGATATGTCTGCGCAAGCGTCGTCCTCGGATCGGCCGGACCTCGTTATTTGGCCAGAGGCCGCGGTGCCGAACTACTTCTCGACACATCCGCGATGGGAACATGCCATCTCTTCTCAAGCTGCCGGTCGACAGGTGCCGATTTTGGTTGGCGGGGTCGATTTGAACGTGTATGGCGACGGTTCGTATGACTACTACAACGCGGCTTTCCTCTTCGATTCAACCGGAAACAAGGATGCGCAGCCACCTTACCACAAGCGATATCTCGTGCCCATTGTTGAGAGAGTACCCTTTCTCAACCCCGATCTGTTCAACCTGAGGTGGTTCGGAGGTTTTGGGAGCGGTGGGCCGGGCCCCGTATATGAGGTGGGACTGGGATCGTTCGGGGTGATGATCTGTTATGAGTCCACGTTTGAAGACGTCGCCCGCGACTACAGGCAACGAGGGGCGGAATTCCTCGTCAACATCACGAACGACGCTTGGTTTGGAAAGATGAGTGCCCCCTATCAACATGCGGCGCATCTGGTGATGCGAGCGATTGAAAATCGAGTGGGCATCGCGCGCGCCGCGAATAGCGGAATATCCGGCTTCGTCGACCCCTTGGGACGGACCTATCAGCTAACTGAGCTCGATACGTCCCTCATTGTTACGGGAGAACTCATTACGTCCGATGCCTCGACGATTTATACGAAGACAGGAGATCTGGCAGGTCTGATCGCGGTTGCGGGAACTCTTGCACTTTGTGGCTACGCTCGGCTCAAAAAGACTATTTGATTATGAGTCCGGTTCCTGTCGGTCGAATACACGAGCTTGTGTAAATACTTGGAAGAGATCGCCGTCGAGCATTTCACCCTCAATTTCCTCCTCTAGGATTGCCAGGGCTCTCTCGACCGACACCGCTTTCTTGTATGGCCGATCGGATGCTGTCAGCGCATCGAAGATGTCCGATATCGTCATCATCCGTGTCTGAATGGGGATATCGGGAGCCGCCACCTTTCGGGGATAGCCTCCTCCATTCAGTTTCTCGTGGTGGCCGTACGCAATCAGCGGAATCTCCTTGAGCTCCTTGGTCCACGGAATCTGGAGCAGGAAGTCGTAGGTATGCTGTACATGACTCTCGATTTCCTGTCGCTCAGCGGCGTCCAGGCTCCCTTTTCGTATCGACAAGTACCTGACTTCGTCGTCGGTCAGATAAGGCTGCGCATCGCCGCTCAAGTCCTGGTAACAAACTTCAGCGAAACGCAGGAGTTCCTCGAAGCTCCCTTCGGCACGTAACGTCGGTTCATTCGACTGGGACACGAGTTGCATGAATTTGTTGAGCGACTCGAGCTGCTTTGCGAACTCGTCCTCGGTCTGGGAGAGGAACTCGTCGTATCCCTCTTTGCCGTGCTTTTCCAAATACTCTAATCGCTGCCTGAGAAACTCCTTCTCAGCTGTGCGATGTATGAACGCGTGTCGCTGGCGAATCAACGTCAGGTCAGGTGGGTAAAGTTTCTTTGCCTTCACCAGGACTTGCTCCCGGACGCCTACTTTCCCGAAGTCGTGTAGTAGGGCGGCGTACCTGATCTCCTTTATCTGTTCGCGAGAAAAATTTACATTGCGGTAGTTCCCGGAACTGACTCGGTCAACCGATTCCGCCAAGTCTACCGTCATTGTAGCGACTCTATCGGAATGGCCAAACGTCGTGGGGTCTCGCTGCTCAATGGCGGTCACCGCAGCGCGTACAAATCCCTCGAAGAGCCGCTCGATGCTCTCATAAAGTTGGCTGTTCTCGATGGAAATAGCAGCCTGGCTTGCGAGGGCGGATACAAGCTCGACGGTGTGCGGGCTGTACGGAGTTATGTTGGCCTCGAAATCTTTTGGTTTATGGAGCACGGTCGCGAACTCGTATTTCCTGTTGATTAACTGGAGCACGCCGATGACTTCGTCCTTATGATCTTTCATCGGTATTGTCATCATCGACTTTGTCCGGTACTCGTATTTCTCATCAACGGAGCGGTTGAACGTGTACTCCACGTCCCGAGATAGATAGTAGGCGTCGTCCAAGACAAGAGGCTCACCTGTGGACGCCGCGTAACCCGCAATGCTCCGATGATCCATAGGCATGGTGAATTCCACCAGCGGTATGTCAGGTCGCGAGTGGTTCTGTGCGAGCTTGAATCGCAACCGCTTGGCTTCGTCCTCAGGTTTCTCGATCAGGTACAAGCTGCCCGCGTCGGATGCGGTTATTCGCCGCGCCTGTGATAGGATCAGCTCGAGCAGCGTGTTGAGATCTCGCTCAGTAGTAAGAGCCACGCCAATCCGCGTGAGCTCAGTGATTTCCGTCGATCGAACCGCCGCCTCCTCCTTTGCGTCGGCGGCCTCAGCTTTCGTAGCGGTCGCCAAGTACGCGTTCCGGATCGCCAACAGGAGCTGTCGGGGGCCGTGCGATTCAGGTACGTAAGCGGCGATCAAGTCACTCCCGAAGCGGTCGGGGACGTCCTCCTCACCCGCGAAGCCGAGCACAACGATCGACCCACCATCGCGGACAAAATTTTGCAGGGCTTCGTCAGGGAAGGTGTTGCGAGAGGGAGGATCGAGTATCAGCACGTCCAGCGTCGAGTCGACGCGCAGCTCGTTGGGGGAAGCGACCTTTCGCGCGACGATTCCTTCAGATTTCAGCGCGTCGTCAATTGGCGCCGTGTTGAAGCTCGCGGCGTGAAGCAGTTTGAATCCCATCAGTGCGACGTCGCTGTATCGTCCGGTGGGGTGATACCAGACAGGATGCGCAGTGGACGGCGGCTTGCCTGGTCGGCGAAATGTGAC
>JAZFQE010000277.1:0-10562 GCA_036444955.1 Gemmatimonadales bacterium | reverse complement strand
CTTCGGGATTAGGAACAATGACGGTAACTCGAGACGTTCGCGTATTTCTGTCGATTACAGGATTGATCGTCGATATCACACCAAAGAAAATCTCGCCGGAGAACGCCGCAAAGGAGACGGACGCCGCGCGGCCCTCACGCAGAAATCCGACTTCGCTTTCCAGAACCTGCACATGGACCTTGACTTCATCGATATCCACTATGGTGAACAGCTCATCACCGGGCCTCACCCACTGACCCTCAACAACGCGGATGTCCGCAACGCGCCCGCTGAACGGCGCCCTAACACGGCTTCTTGCTAAGTTGAGCTGACGCTGTTCCACGGCGAGACGGGCGCGGTCGGTTCCGCTCTTTGCGCGCGCCACGCGATCGCGCTCTTCTCTGATTGCAGGATCTTCTATCTGGTCGTCAAAGAGGGTGCGCTCCCGGTAGTCAGCCTCCGCCGACGCCAAGTCAGCCCGCGCCTCGGCGACGCGCAACGCAAGATCGGTCGTATCCAGAGCGAGCAGCAGACTTCCGCGTCCTACCGATTGATTTTCTTGAATCATGAGCTGGCGCACCTGGCCCTCCACCTGCGCCAGGATTTGCGTTTCACGCCGGGCGGCAGCCTGGGCCGCCGCAGTGACGGATATTACGAGCGTGTCCCGGACGACCGGCGCACCGCTTACGGGAATTGCCAGGGAAATCGGGAACGAAGCGGAGGCGGAAACTTCGGGAGCTTCACCTTCGGCAGATGCGTTCTCGCTGGAATCGTCAGCTCCCGAACTGCTGATTCTCAGGTAGATCCCAGATCCCAGCAGGAGGATCACGACCCCGGCGATTATCGGGCCGATGGAACGGCGCAGACGACTCACCCCGTTACCGCCAAACCGAGCGATTTGTCAGTTTTGACTTGCCGCAAAACAGTAACATAAGACGCTACCATTAATCTCGTTGTCGCTGAATCGATACCGTTCGCCCGCTTCACAGACGGTTCTCAGATGCTGGTACCGCCGTTCCCTCTTCCAGATGCACCGAAGCTGCGAAGGGTTGCGCCTTGTTTTCACTACGGATCGGGCAAGATAGCGCCGGGCCGACTACTATCGGCGACCAAAGTGAGACGACGAGTATCAAATCCGTTCTCCTCGCCGGCTGGAAGCAGGTGGTTCGCACGGGAATCCCCGCAGCAATGCATCATGCCGCGAGGCTCAGAACTTTTTGTGGAAATGACTGCGAACGTTTCTTGCAGATCCGGGCAGAGGCCCGGAGTAGTGGGCTACGAGATCTGCACTACCACTTTACCCATCTGCTCGCCAGCCTCGAGCCGCTCGAACGCGGCGACACCTTCGTCCAGCGGAAACACGGAGTCCACTCTCGGCACCAGCTCACCCTGCCCCAACAACTCAACGATCTTCTGATACTCGGCAGCATTACCCATCGTTGACCCCATGATCGTGTATTGATTCCAAAACAGGCGGCGCACGTCGCTGACTACACGCGCTCCGGTGGTTGCGCCACAGGTTACCAAGCGGCCTGCCCTGCCGAGCGCCTTGAGCGACTGCTCCCAGGTGGCTTCACCAACATTGTCGATAACTACATCCGCGCCCCGCCGCTTGGTGATCGCACGCACCTCCTTCGCTACGTCCACCCGCGAGTGATTGAGCACCTCGTCCGCCCCCATCGTCCTTGCGACCGCGAGTTTCTCGTCGCTCGATGATGTTGCGATCACGAAGGCGCCCAGCATCTTCGCGATCTGGAGACACGTGCCTGACACGCCACCGCCGATACCCCAGATCAGCACCACCTCATCCGCCTGCACGTCGGCACGAGTAACCATCATTCTCCACGACGTGATGGTGACCAGAGAAAATGCGGCTGCCTCGTGCCAGGAGACCGTGTGGGGCCGCTTCGCAATGTTTTGGTGGGGAACCAAGGCATACTCAGCAAACGTGCCGGGCAGGTGCTCTCCTAGAATCCTGTAACGCACGCACAGAGAGTGTTCGCCGTTCTTGCAATACTCGCACTCGTAGCAGGACACTCCGGGATTGAAGATTACCTGGTCGCCCGGCTCTACGCCCTGCGCACCCGATCCCACCTCAGTAACGACACCCGCACCGTCGCTGCCGGGTATGTGGGGGAACTCGAGCGTGATCCCGGGCAGACCGCCGAGTGTGAATAGATCCAGCCGGTTCATCCCCGCCGCCGCGAGCCGAATCTTGACCCAGCCGTCCGTGACTTCGGGCTCCGGCACATCGGCGACCTCCAACATGGAGAGGTCACCGTGACCGCGCATTACGAGCGCTTTCACTTATGAATTAGTCGTGAGGTCGCGGAATGCTGGTAGGACTACCAGCGAAACGATACGCTGATAAAACGCTCGGAAGGATTGAAGGAGGGTACCTCCAACGCGCCAGCGAGCGTACCCGACAAGGGAAGCAAGTACAGTTTGCTCGTCTGGCCGTCAACAGTGAGCGAGGTAATGATCAGCCCCAGCAAATCTCCCGTGCGCGACACTGCAAAGTCGGTTACGCTCAAAGAACTGGGAGTGATCATTAGTCGCATGCCACGATCTATCTTCACTACCTCCGTTCCCCTGATGAATGCCAGACTCCCGTCCGGGAACCAAGCGGCCGAATTCTCACGCTCGACTGATCCCGTCGTGTTGCGTTGGTCCGACCCGTCCAGGCTCATCGTGTAGATCTCGTAATTGTTGTCGCGCGTAGACGTAAACGCGATCAGGGTGCCCGCCGCATTGACAGCTGGCTGCGTGTTGGATGCCGGGCCCTGAGTGAGTTGCCTCTTTCCAGTACCATCCGCGTTCATCGCCCAGATCTGCGCACTCCCGCTCTCATCGGACTCGTGCACAATCTCATTACCGTCCGGGGTCCAAGCCGGCCGGTCTTCGTTTGACGGGGAATCGGTCAGGTTACGCCGATCGCTACCGTCAGCGTTCGCAACGTAGATGTCCTTGTTGCCGCCGACGAACGATACGTACGCGATCTTCGTGCCGTCAGGCGAGTATACAGCCGCAATATCGTGGCCCGGATCGGTCGTTACACGATTCAGCCTAGTTGGCGCGTTGCGCTCCAACGCGAAGACGTCGAGGTTGTTGCCCCCACGGTCCGACGACACCAGAATTTCTCCCTGGACAAAAGCAGCCAGCGTGTCCGCGCTTCCCCAGGGCGTAGTGACGTAGACTTCTGCTGCGCCGAAATCGCGAGCGGTGATCGTAGCCTCCGAGGCTCCGTCTCCTTCTACGGTCACAACACCGGGGTCGCTGGTCGACCACGAAACCCCCGAGGCAGACGATATCGTAGTTCCCTCCTCGTCCGTGAATTGCGCCACGACCGTCAATCGGTCACCTATTCCGAACCCCGCCCTGCGAGAGCTGAGCTTCAGACCACCGGCAATGACACGCAACTCCCAGGTCGCCTCCAGCGTGCCCGGTCCCGGAGCTCTCACCACAAGTGTGTCAACACCAAGCTTCAATCCCGTCGCCACGCCGGTCGAAATATCGAATGACACGATCGTCGTGTCCCTCACGGACCAGACGAGAACCGCCTCCGGCACCGGCGTTTCGTCCGCCGCCAACGCTTCAACCGTGAACGTCCGTGTCCCTCCCAATGGAACGTAAGCCGGCTCTGACATCCGCGGGCTTACCACAAGCTCTTCCACCGGGCGGTGAACTCTGACTTCCATACGCTGTTCCTGCAGGAACCCCGAAGCGACGATTTGCGCCCGTCCGGGGCTCCTCGCCATCAACACACCCAACGGAGACACGGCCACGATGGTCGGATCAGTCGTCTGCCATTGGAACAGCATCGGGCTCATGCGACGATTGTTCTGTAGCGGAACAACGACGTCCACCGTGTCCGGTGTGTTGGGGGACATCGATATAACGGGATCTGCAAAAGCGAACGCGGTTCGGTCGACCTGCACTGGCACGCGGGCGCTCAGCCCACCTGCCGTCGAAACCTGTATGAGACCACCACCCACTCCGAGCGCCACCACCTCGCCGCGATCGTTAACCGTCGCAATGTTGGATTGAAGGGAGCTCCACGTGAGCGGCTCGGCGCTGGCGAGATTGCCGTCTGCCCTCAGAAACGTAGGTGTAAGCTGCGCTGCCTCGCCGGGGAGCAACATCAACTGAGAGGGATCAACCTGAAGCACGGCCGCAGGCCCGGATCCGAACTGTCCCTGTATCGGCCTCTGCACAGTAGGTCGAACTCCGCCGCCGCCCGAGATCTGAACAGCGATGGTTCCCACCCGCCGGCCCGCTCGGGCCTCGACGGTGGCCGGCCCGGGAGCAACGCCCACCAAGGTCGCGACCGTCGAAGAGCTGGGATTGTACTCGACCCGCACCCGACTCATGTCAGTGCTGGTCCAAACGATGCGAGCGGTGGATATTACGCCCCCGTTGGCGCCGTAGGCCGTGCCGACCACCGACTTCCGCTCACCCACCACAATCTGGGCGGCGGAGGGCGTCACCCTGACCTCATCTACCTGCTGCGCCGAAAGCTCCGCGGCAGCCACCAAGGCGGTCAGAGCTACCGCGACCGGGACTATCCCGTTTAACCGACCTAACATCTTTGAATCAAATCGTTAAACGACTGTAATTGATTAATTTGCGTCGACATTATGGCGAACGTAAGACACGTCACCGACCCATGTCAAGGAGATTTGTCACAGCTTTTCCGGACCTTGCGTCAACAAGGGTAACCCTCAATCTATTGGGCGCCTGAGCTTATGAAAGCCTGCAAGACGACCTCCCGGGAACAGGACGGCACGATATGAAAGTATTCTTCGGCGACTACGCATACCGATCACCGACGAAATTTGTGCCCCGGGACACCGTTCAGCACGGGTCTGCTTGGATAAGACAGAACTGCGGCGCCACGTTTCAGCCAGCAACTAGCACTAGGGCCTTATCCCAATGCCCGTAACATCCACAATAGACCCAGCAGCAGGGCGGCCAGAGCAACGGCGCGGGCGATCGCGGTGACGACCCTTATTGAGGACACGAGGCGGTCGATTACAGCGGCGGCGGCGGCGGCGAAGCAGGCCATCGCGAGGGTGGTTCCAACCCCAAAGAAACTCAGGTACACAAGGGCATCAGGCCATTCTGCCAGTTGTGTTGCCGGAACCAGAGCGATGACGGGCGCCGTACCCGCTAAGCCGTGAGCGGCACCCATAAGTGTTGAGACATGCCGGTGGTGACGGCTGGGATCCGAGTGATGTCCGTGGTCGTGGTCGATCTTCCCACCGGAGTGCGCGTGGAGGTGAGCGTGACCTCCGTGCCGGTCCGGGAAGTGTAGATGAAGCGCCGCGGACCGGACCAGCGCCCAGGCACCGAGAAGCACCATCGCAGCCCCGACACCGGCTTCTGTCCATCTATCGAAATCCGCTGGTATTCTTATGCCGAGCCACAACAGCAGGGCACCAACGCTGATGACTGCAGCTGTGTGCCCGAGACCCCACTGTAGACCCAGAACGAACGACGACGATATCTTTGTGCGACCGCTCACGAGTGTCGTGACGGCCACCATGTGATCCACTTCAAGGGCGTGCACCGCCCCTAAGATGAAAGCAGTTAGATATACTATCGCGGGTAGTACCATATGAGTCTCTGTCTACGGATATGTCCCAAGAACCACGCGATCAGCGACCGAAGATACGACTGACGACGTTGTCCCACGGCGCTGGTTGAGCTTGTAAGCTCGCTCCTCAGGAGCTGGCGCAGGTTCTGCGCCATTTGCCGCCGGTCGACGACCCACGCATCCTGGTCGACGCCAAAGCCATGGACGATGCCGCGGTGTTCCAGCCGGGGAGCGACCGTGCCATAGTGGCCACCGTAGATTATTTCGCCCCGATAGTGGACGACCCGTACGACTTTGGGGCCATCGCCGCCGCAAACGCGCTGAGTGATCTGTACGCGATGGGCGCCAAGCCGATGTTCGCGCTCAATCTAGTGGGGTGGCCACGCGATCCGGAAATGCTCGAGCTGTTGGGACATACTATCGAAGGCGGATGCGACAAAGTTAGCGAAGCTGGAGCGTTCATCCTTGGTGGTCACTCGATCGACGACGAGGAACCAAAGTACGGCCTGGTTGCGATCGGGGAGATTCGCGCCGAACGTGTTATCAGATGCGGTACTGTCGTTCCCGGTGACAGGATCGTGCTGACCAAACCGATCGGTACCGGCATTCTGAGCACGGCCCTCAAGACGGAGATAATAGTCGAGTCCGACATGCAAGTCGCGGTGGAGTCCATGAAGACTCTGAACGCTGGGGCTGCGGACGCGATGGAAGCGTTAGGCGACTTCGTGCACTCAGCAACCGACGTCACCGGCTTTGGGATCCTCGGTCACCTCAAGAATCTGCTCGGCTCGTCGGGCGCAGGGGCGCGGATCGAGGCCAAGAACGTCCCGCTGTTCGATTCGGTACGCGAAGTCGCCGAAAAAGGCGCCATTCCGGGTGGCACCAAACGCAATCTGCAGGCGGCCGCGGATTACACAATTTGGTCGGACAGCATCAGCGATCTCGATAGGTCCATCCTGTGCGACGCCCAGACTTCGGGCGGACTGCTGATCGCTGTAGATCCAGGCGCGACTGACGAGCTGGTGAACGCTCTCAGGCAAAACAAAACGCCCGTGGCCGTAGTCGTCGGCGAAGTAGTCGAATCGGACACTAGTTCCATCGAGGTGGTGGCCTGACCGACGCCCGCTCTGGTCACCTGGTAGTTGTACACGCGGACGAAAGCTGTCTCGGAAACCAGACGGCCGGACCCAGCAAGGGGGGGGCCGCGTCACTCATAGAAACCAGGTCGCGCGGTGCCGTAGTGCGGCGTGATCTCTACATCCACTCCAACGACACAACCAACAACCGCATGGCACTCTCCGGCGCAATCGAAACCCTCCGGGCTTTGGCGCGCAAGAAAAAGAGGCTTGCGATATGCTTCATCTCGGACTCTCAATACCTGATTAAGGGAATGACCGAGTGGATCGAAATATGGAAAGCGCGCGGATGGCGACGAAAGGGTGGCAGAATCGAAAATCTCGCACTGTGGCAGACTCTTTCCGGCATGATTTCCCCGCACTCCATCTCCTGGAAGTGGGTGCGCGGGCACGCGGGAGACCTCAAGAACGAATACGTCAATGATATGGCGATTAAGGCGGCAACCGAACAGGCTTCGTCGGACGGGCCTGTCAAATCCAAGTTCGACAAGTGGCTGGCCGAGAGGGCGGCGCGCTACGAGACAATGAGCTACGACCCGGATATCGACTTTGAAGCCTACGAAATGGCGCGAACGGAATAGGTGGCTGTCTTCAGAGACCGTGCGCCAGAAAACACACACCCGCTTAACATCGTAGACCGTGATGTCGAGGCGCCGGTCGGTAGATGTTTCCCCCCTACTAAACTGATGATAAATTCCGGCGTGACACATGTGTATTATCGAAAACCGTATCATGATCCGAGCAGTACAGAGCTACTGACGTACGCAGGCATTACTACGGTAGAATACGACCGCTTGACCAGCGAATCGAAGTAGGACTCGCTCCAATGGATGATGTAGAACGCCTGTTCAAGAAGTTGGTCGAGGTACTTGCCACTACCTACCCTGATCGTCTCCATGCCCCGCTTGAAGCCTCCGAGATATATCAGCGGATGATTCCTTACCGCAGATTTCGCTCGATCTTGAAATTCGATACAAACCAGGACTACGAGATGGCTATCCTGCGATTCCTGGCCGGTGAACACGGGTACGCTTCCGTGCAACCGCCTCAGGCTCAGGAGGAGCTCGCAGCGGAGGCAAGCGCAATCAATCCCGACCCCAGCTCCATTCGCGACTATGCGGCGGTCAAGGTCTACCTCAACACCCGCGAAATTCGCCGACTTCTCGACGAGAGAAGCTCCTACGCTCCGCCAGAGGAACGAATCGACGAGCAGGTCGAGCATGAGGCAGACGAGCAGTTCGAGCAGCAAACCGACGAACCCTTTGCGGCGCCGGCGACGATTGCTAGCGAAGAGGAACCCGAAGACCCGGTCGCAGACGAACCGGAGGCGGCTGAAACGGAGTCACACGAGGAATCGGAAAGTACTCAGTCCGATCCAATCTTTCAGCTCACCAGCGAAACAGCCGCCGGCACTGAGGAAATCGAAACAATAAGCTGCCTTCACTGCGGTGAAGAGCTACCGCCTGCCCGGAAAGTGCTGTTCTGCCCGTTCTGCGGCCACGACCAGAGAACGATCGAGTGCAGGTCTTGCGGCGCAGAACTCGTGAGCGACTGGAAATTCTGCCTTAGCTGTGGTTCGAGGCGGTAGCCCGAAGAGGCGAGTCTCCCAGCTTGCTTGACCCCTCCTTCCAGCCCCAGTGATATTCGTAGTGCGGTTTTTGTGCGCAATTGAATACGGAGTCATCCCATGAAAACTCAGGGTAGAGATAAGAACGTAGTGTTTCTCTCCGGTGCCCGAACCGGATTCGGAACTTTCGGCGGAACATTAAAGGATTTCTCCGCGACGAAACTGGGAGCGATCGCTGCCCGACACGCTGTTGAACGCAGCGGCGTCGATGCTGGGTCGTTCGATCACGCTGTGTTCGGGAACGCGCAGCAAACCTCGGCGGACGCCATCTACCTGGCTCGCCACGTGGCTCTCCAATCGGGATTGCCGACTGAAACGCCGGCGGTAACGGTAAACCGCCTGTGCGGTTCAGGGTTCGAAGCCATCATCCAGGGAGCACAGCAAATCCTGCTCGACGAATCGCGCTGCGTGCTTGCGGGCGGATCTGAATCAATGAGCCAGGCGCCGCATGTGGTGCGGGGTGCTCGATGGGGACTGCGCCTCGGTCCAGTTGGGCAGTTTGAAGATTCGCTGTGGGAGGCCTTAACCGACCCTCAATGCGGGTGCTCGATGGCCGAAACAGCCGAGAATCTAGCCGAAAAATACAAGCTGGAGCGCAAGGAAGTCGACCAGGTCGCACTCAGAAGCCAGCAGAAGGCCAAGCAAGCATGGGACGCGTGCATCTTCGAGGAGGAAGTGGTTCCGGTTCCGGTGAAGGATCGTAAGACAAGAAAAGAGATCGATTGGCGGGCCGATGAACACATGAGACCCGACACGACCCTTGAGGTGTTGATGTCGTTGAAGCCGTACTTCAAGAAGGACGGGCTAGTTACAGCAGGAAATGCTTCCGGGATATGTGACGGGGCCGCGGCAGCGGTCATTAGCTCCGAAGATTTCGCCAAGGCCAACGGGCTCGAACCGATGGGCCGTCTCATTGGGTGGGCTGTCGTTGGCGTGGAACCCAAGTACATGGGCATCGGCCCCGCACCTGCGATCCGGAAGCTCCTTGAAAAGGTCCGCATGGAGCTGGGCGACGTAGACCTGTTCGAGGTAAACGAGGCGTTTGCACCCCAGTATCTTGCGGTCGAAAAAGAGCTCGGGCTCGACCGTGACAAAACCAACGTGCACGGTGGCGCGATCGCAATTGGTCACCCGCTTGCTGCGAGCGGTGCACGCATCACAATTCATCTGCTCAATGCGTTGAGACAGAGCGGAAAACAGTACGGCATCGGATCGGCATGTATCGGTGGCGGCCAAGGTGCAGCTCTTTTGGTAGAAGCGCTCTAGGGAAAGTCCCACGGAAGTGATCCTACCTCCACCCCTCTCCTGCTCGGGAAAGGCAGACCGCTGACAAACCAGATGGATAAACCCGTTCCGTCGGAACCTAGGATCAACCGCGACGCACTGGAACGGATCATACACCGAGCTGCGGAACTGCAGACAAGGGAAAGGGACTTGGGTGAAGGGTTGAGCGAACTCGAACTGCTCGCGCTGGGTGACGAGGTCGGCATCCCGAAGAAATACCTCCAACAGGCGCTCCTCGAGGAAAGTACGAACGCCGAAATTACGGTTAGAGGTCCCCTTACATGGCTGCTGGGACCCAGGAAGGTTTCAGCTTCCCGCACCATCCCGCGAAACAAGCGTGAGGTAGAGAAGGCTCTGTCACATTGGATGACGGAGGTCGAGCTGCTCGCCGTCAAGCGAAGGTTCCCAGACGGAACTTCATGGGAGGCGAGGAAAGACATATTTGCTTCGGTCAGACGGGTGTTCGGCAGTGGTGGACAACGCTACGAGCTTTCTCGAGCCAAGGAAATCCGGGGCCGCGTTACCGAACTGGACGATGCGACGGCGCACGTCATGTTAGTCGCAGATCTCTCGGACTCTCGCACCAAGCGTCTGTCGGCTGGCCTCGTGCTTGCCGCCGGCGGAGGGGCGGTAGCCGGCACAGTAGCGTTGCTCGGCTTTGCTTTGCCTCTGACGGCCATCCCGATAGCCGTGGGCCTCGTTCTAGGTTTAGCGGCGGGCAGGAGCTCGAGATCTGAGGTGGAGAAAATCCACGTCGGACTGGAGCAAGTTCACGACAGATTAGAGCGCACCGAAATCGATTCTTCGGGAGGAGGGGAACGGGGTGCGCCCGGAGCTATTCTACGGATCGCAGAGGAAACCAAGAAGCATCTAGAGGAAATCAAGAAACATCTAAGAACCTAACAGCATGGAAACGTTCACAATGACCGAGATAAAGAGG
>JAZFQE010000276.1:0-2019 GCA_036444955.1 Gemmatimonadales bacterium | reverse complement strand
GAAACGCTCGACGTGGTGAGGCTCAGCATAATGTTCGTGGGAACCGAGCTGAGCGACGACGATGAGGAAGAGCCGACCGCGGTTCATATCCAGGCTGATCTCGAATATTCACTGCACCATAATCAAGCGTGGATGCCACACAGCCAGGTGCTGTTGGTGCGCTGGGAAGTACCGTTCTTCCGTTCCGCCTCTCTCTGGTTCACGATGACCACTGAGTTTACGGAGTATGAGATAAACACAGACGTCGCACCTTCACAGCCCCCGACTAAGGCGTCCGCTGATCGAACTGACCGAAGCTCGTGGGACCTTGCCTGGAGATGTGACGATGTAATGATGTTTGGTGAGCCCGGAACGATCCGGACCAACTGCGGCCAGGGATCACTTGAGCACGCCGGAATGGTCAACGGAATCAATTATAGCGTGCGCGTACCAGCGCTCGATTCATTGTTAGCATTTCCTTTCGAAACCGAGCTCTCGCTCTTTTCTTCTTCGGCCGAGCGAGAGAGAACAGACCGAGTGATTGCTGACCTTGCGCATGTTGCCGCGGGCTTACCCGGCTCGCTAGCCCCGACAAGAGTACATCATTCGTTTGGTCGTAACATCGGTCAGCTGGCCAGCATACCCCGGTTCAACCGCGTGCAAGGGTTTTCTGTTGGCGCCGCAGTGGAACTGCCTGTTCCGCTTGCCTTCACTGCGATATCAGCGAGCGCTCGCTTTGGCATCGCTGACGAGCGTCCGGTCGGAAGTGTGGCCTGGATTCGCAACGCTCCTGAATCGAGATTCGAGTTGACGGCCTTCAGATCCCTCACGGCGGTGGAGCCATGGACGAACGCACGATCCTTGGGAACGTCTCTCAAAGCCGCAATACTGGGTTGGGATGATGCGGATTATTACTTGTCGCTCGGCGGGGGGATGAAGTTCCGAGGGCGCATGGGACCGCTGCGAAATATCACGCTGGAACTCAATTTCGAGAGACAGCGGAGTGTCGTCACCGCGACGGGTTCCGCGGTCAACGACTTCTTCCTAGGAGACGGTATCTATCCTGCTAATCCCGCAATCGTAGCGGGCGACTTCGGTCGGGCATCGCTCGGCTATAGTAACTCATGGTCGAGGTTCGCATTGGCGTTAGCTGTGGATGGCTTGGCCGGTGACTCACTGCACGGAGGTCGTGCATGGGCGGCGATATCGGCGCCGTTCTCCCTCGGCAACGCGCACCTAAAGCTGGATGCCAAAGCGGGCTCGGTCTTTGGAGATTCACTGCCCCAACTGGAGTTCCGAGTCGGTGGCCCTGCAACTGTGCCTAGGTACGAGTACGGCGTCTTGCGCGGTGAATCGCTCTGGTCCGTGCAGGTTGAGGCAGAGCTCTTCTCAAATGACTGGGTTGCGCCAGTGGTTTTTGGTGGAGTGGGCGGGTTGTGGGACGCTTCCGACCCACTGATAGGTATCGGTCTTGGTGCATCCTTGCTGCAGAACTGGTTTCGCATTGACTTTTCCAAGGGGATCAACCCGTCGCGGGCGATTCGATTGGACATCTATTTTCAGATTCCTAATTAGCGGTGAGCCTGCCAGGGCGGTACTTAGAGCGGGCCTGACTCTTCAAGGTGCGTCCCCAGCCGACGTGAGCTACTTTAGCGTGCAGTGACAACCGTGGAGCTCACATGCTAGTCAAGGCCATCATCGGCTTCTCGTTGTTCGCCGCCACCCAGGTCTCAGGACAGACGCCGGTGCTCACCACCGTCCAATGGCGGGAGGACCTGGCCATGCTGGCCGCGGAACTGCCACAGCGGCATCCCGACGCATTCACCAGGATCACACCGCACCAATGGGACTCGGCCACCACCGCGCTGGAATCCAGGTTGCCACGAATGAATCGAAACGAAATCCTCGTGGAGTTGCACCGCCTGGTGGCGTTCATCGGTGACGCACACACATCGCTCAATCCCGCGTTCGACCCGGCTCTCGGCATGCGGTACTACCCCATGGAACTCTACGTATTCGAGGACGGTCTGTTCGTAAAGC
>JAZFQE010000275.1:0-2040 GCA_036444955.1 Gemmatimonadales bacterium | reverse complement strand
AGGACCTCGGCGAGAGCGGATTCTGACATGCCGGTTGTCCGCAGCATCCGAGAACGAGTGGTGCGTTGCGACCCGGCACCCATCAGTTTTTTCAGGCGCGGTAGCAGCTCATCATGGAGCAGTCCCCGCATCTCCATCGGCACGCCGGGCAACATCACGGCGATTCCCGGCTTGCCCTCCAGCCACAAGCCGGGGGCCGTACCCCATCGGTTTCTCATGGTTACGGCTCCCCGGGGCACCTCGGCTTGGGTACGGTTTTTCTCGGACATGGGACCGTGTCCCAGGCGGGCGAAGCGCTGGCGCAGTTTTTCCAGATATTCGGTATCGAGCTCGAGGGGAGCGTGGAAGATGTCTGCTACGATCTTCTTGGTGATATCGTCGCGCGTCGGTCCCAGACCGCCCGTGGTCACGACGAAACCCGTGCGGTTCAAGCCGTCCACTACGGCGCCGCGTATCGCGTCGCCGTCGTCGGGGACGGTAGTGGCCCGGGCTACGTGAACGCCGGCCGCGGTGAGCGCAGTCGCGAGTTCTGCAGCGTTGGTGTCGAGAGTGAAGCCAAGTAGGAGCTCGTTACCAATGGTGACGAGTTCAAGTTCCATCGCCCGAGCCCGGATGAGCAGAATAGGCACTCTGAAACAGCTTGCGATACCGATAGAAGTAGGAGAGGAGCGAAATCACGGTGAGCATGATGGCCACGCCGAGTGTCACCGCGACGGTGGCGCCGTGAAAGCGATCCCAGTACGCTGCCAACCACCCGGTTTCCCAGCCAAACTCGATCCGCATGTCGCGCCAGGCGAACCATCCGATGGTAGCGCCCAGAAAGATGTCCTGAACGATCGTTTTCGCTTTTCCGGCGGTGTCCGCCGCGATCACCACGCCGCGTCTCTTGGCAACCTGCCGGAATACGGTCATCACGATTTCTCGACCCACCAACAGCAACGCCACGATCAAAGGCAGGTTGCCCCACCAGGGGATCTCGTATTGGCTCATTGGATACCTGGTAACCCAATAGATGGGAATCAGGCACGCGAACAGCAGCAATTTGTCCGCCAACGGGTCGAGCAGTTTGCCAAGGTCCGTCACCTCATCCCGCTCACGGGCCAAGCGGCCGTCAAAAATGTCACTTACGGCGGCGATCAGGAAGACGACGAATGCCATGAGCTTGGGGAGATAGCCGTTGATGAACGGGAGAAGGGCAATGACTGGTGTCAACGCGATCCGCGACAGCGTAAGTATGTTGGCCAGCGTCCAGATCATGCCCGACTTCTTAGCTCAGAGCCTTGAGAACCAGCTTTGCAACGTGCTTGAGGGTTTCGAACACCCCGACACCATTGATCGCAATCGACTCGACGTATGGCGCCCTTTGGATCCACGTGCCGTCTACTTGGGTGATGAGCCATTCTCCTTTGTTCAGAGAATCCGTAGTCTCCCGCTGCTTCGCCAAGTCGGTCACTTCCCAACCCGGGTTGAGCTGCTGCTGCAGTTCGGATATTGGGGAGGCGTTGGGCAAATCTCGCTTGTTGTACTGGATCACAAAGGGAATTTTGGCGACATCGTATCCGTATTCCGCCATGTTGTCGTACAGATTCTGCATCGACTCGACATTGGCCTCCATGCGGTCCATCTGACTATCCGCAACGAACACCAAGCCATCGACCCCTTTGAGGATCAACTTCCGTGATGCGTTGTAGTACACCTGCCCAGGAACGGTGTACATGTGGAACCTCGTCTTGAACCCTCTAATGGTCCCGAGGTCCACCGGCAGGAAATCGAAGAACAGCGTCCGCTCGGTCTCCGTTGCGAGAGAAACCATCTTCCCCCGCTTCTCCGGTGCGACCTTGCTGTAGACATGCTCGAGATTGGTCGTCTTCCCACCGAGGCCCGGACCGTAATAGACCAGCTTACAGTTGATCTCCCGAGAGGCATAACTGATCATCGACATGATAGGCTGTCCCGGCTAGTCATCGAACAGTTTATCAATTTCGTCTTCCGCACCCTCCAACAATCCCCCCTGTTGCGACTCTAGCTGCTCGTGAGACG
>JAZFQE010000274.1:0-13781 GCA_036444955.1 Gemmatimonadales bacterium | reverse complement strand
GTCGTTGAGGGTGAGGATCTGACCGGCGTCTATGTGAGAGCTGGATTCCTCTTCTGACAGGCTGGGCTGGCACCGCCAAGGTTTGCTAGTTTCGCTCTAGAGCGGCGTTCGAGGTTGAACGTGGTTCCGCAGGGGAGCGGGCGTTGCAACATTCGCTGGCGTGACAAAAAGGAGAGGGTAGTACGGCCGAATTCGAGGTGCTGATCCGACTCGACACATCTATCGAGGTCGAGTACTACCGGCACGGTGGGATCCTTCCGTTTGTGCTCAGACAGCTACTCAACTCTGGTTCTCGATGAAGTCACCGATGCGATCCTTCTGAGCCCTGGCATCTTCATAACCAAGATCCATCAGGGGCGTAGTGTATGGCGGATCAAACAGAAGGTAGCTCAGAAAGTCTGACGCACGTGCGCGGCGACCACCGATAGCCCTCAACGCCCATGTCACCTGCGCCGAAGCTCTGACTTGAATCCCCCGCGCCATCGCACCTAGATCTTTCGACGGGTTGAGCATCAGCAGTCGGATAGGACGAAGTGCCATTTGAGAGCGACGAGCTTCCGGTATGGCGTGGAGCAGACCGTTGATCCGATCCAAGCGTTCTCCATCGGTGTCCAGCGCGTCCAAGAAAACGGAGCTGAACATCACACCCATCAACTCGGCCGCCGATGGATAATCGAGATTAGCTACCGTTGGCGCCCTCGTGTCACCCCTCGTACGCATGCTGATAGCCAATATCTTTTCAGCCCCGAGGTGGATGGCCGGCGCCAGCGGGGCGGTTTGTCGCACGCTTCCATCGCCATAGTACGTCCCATTAATTCGCATAGCCTCGAAGACAAGTGGAATTGCCGACGACGCCAATACGTGGTCGTGGGTGAGCTTGGTCTTGACGGAATACCGCCGCGTCCTGCGCCACATCTGAACGCTGCTCGCACCGTGCACAAACGTCACGGTCGACCCCTCCGAGTACGATGTGGCGCTCAGCGCCGCAGCGATTAGTTTGCCGCTCTCAATGTTCGTGTCGATGCCGGACAGATCAACGCAGCCCTTCAAGAAGACTCCGAGGGGGCTCATGTCCAGGAGTCCACGCGTCGCCGGACGACCTGAGGTGCGGCCCCCTATGAAATCGACCGCCGCCCGGAAGACGGCCGGGAGGATCCTAGAATAACTGAAACAGTAAACATGATCCGACGTCAGTCTCCGCCATTCAGTGTGTAACCCCTCGGCGGCGGACCTCAGGTCGCCGGTGTGCGCCGCAAGAAACGACGTGTTAATAGCACCGGCCGAGACGCCCGTCAGGATGGGGATTCTCAGCGCCGGATATGTTTCAGCGATCGCGCAGAGAACTCCCACCTGATATGCAGCCCGAGCACCCCCGCCGGACAGCACGAGAGCTAGTTTTTCTGAGGTTCCGTTGCTGTACATTGAAGAACTGTGGTTCCTTAGCCGTTTACGTGAGAGTGGAAAAAAGCGCAAGACTGCATAGATTGGAAGCGCTTTACATCAAATTCTGGAGGAAAATACATGCAGCTCGGTCATGTGCCGCTCGCCCTCGCAATCGCTACATACGACTGGAACCCAAAAATGGCAATCTTTTGCCTGGGAATGCACTTCCTGCCCAACGCTGACTCCCTGGTGGTGCGCGCTGGCTTCGCGAAACCGGAGTTTCACTGCACCGTCACACACAGCATGCTCTTTGCGGTGGTGGTTAGCGGACTGGTTGCTCTCATCTCACCCCACTATGCGGCATTTGCCTTTGTTGCACTAGTGACCCACTATCTCGCAGACATCGGTAGCACTGTCGGGCTGCCCCTGCTGTGGCCGTTCTCCAAGAAGAAGTTCACCTTGGCGTTCTTCAAAGATACCGGCTACTGGGGCATGGACATGCTCGTAGGTTACTACCGCCAACCCATGTCGTGGGTTCTGGAGGGCGCAGTAACATTGTTTTTCGGATACAGGCTGTACCAAATCTACTTGTAGTCACTGACCTCAAACAACAGGAGGCTCCCCACTGCAGACCGACCGATGGGACGCCGTTGTGATCGGCACCGGCTTCGGCGGCAGCATGACGGCCTACAAGCTCGTCGAAGCCGGGCTGTCAGTTTTGATCCTCGAACGCGGGAATTGGGTGGAGCGGGACGATACGGCTTGGGATCCCACCGCAATTCTCCTTGATCAAAAGTACAGAGGGAACACCCCGTACGAGGCGAATCAGTGGCTCGGGCGGAAGCTTCTTTATCCCAACGAGGTCGTCGGAGGAAGCTCCGTTTTCTACGGCGCAGCATCGTTTCGCCTACGAGAGCAAGACTTCCACCCAGAGGAACGCTTCTCTGCTAGCGTGCGGAAGCACTCCGGCGGAGCTGAATGGCCGATTAACTACACGGACCTAGCTCCGTACTACGACCACGTGGAGGATCTTCTCGAGGTTCACGGCGTCGCCGGACTGGACCCCAAGGAGCCGCCGCGATCAAGAGGTTACAAGGCGGCCCCACCTCCGTACAGCTCTCCCGCACAGCGCGTTGTAACCGCCGGAGAATCACTGGGTCTTCGGCCCTTTCCTATACCGCTTGCCATCAATTTTGGTGGTTCATCCGACCGGACTCAGTGCATTCAATGCATGACGTGCGACCTGTTTCCGTGTAAGATCGGAGCAAAGAACGATCTGTCCGTCACCTTGCTTCCGCAAGCGGAGCAGCGCGGAGCCGTTATACAAACCCACACTATAGCAACCAAGCTAGTCAGAGATGGAAACCGAATCTCGGCGGTAGAATGCATCGACACCGAAACCGGGCAAACGATGAGGGTCGAGTGTGCGATCTGCGTCGTGAGTTGTGGAGCAATCGAGTCACCGAAACTCCTGCTCGCATCGGGACTGAACGAAGTTAAGCGCAACGGCCCCTTGATTGGTCGTTACCTAATGCGGCACTGCAGCGGCATTGTGATGGGCGTTTTCCCAGACGTGACCAATCCGAAAAAGGTTTTCCACAAACAGGTGGCGTTTACAGATTTTTATGACGGGCATCCCGAAGGACACGGTCCCCCGGGCCCGTGGGGAATGATTCAGGGTCTCCAGATTCCTCCGCCGGAATACATTGCCAAGGTAGCGCCCTTTCCAATAGGCTTGATCGGTTCGTTAAGCTCCAAGTTCCATATCTACCTCCTGTACATAGCGGAGGACGCCCCCAACGGTGATAACAGAGTTGAGCTGGAGCGTAAGAAAGTAGACAAGTTCGACCGACCTATTGCAAAGGTCTTTCACAACTACTTACAGCGTGACTTGCAGGCGCGACGGGCACTCTATCGACAAGCGGCCCGGATTCTGAAGAAAGCTGGAGCTCGGTTTCGTGTGCGCAAGCCGATTAATACGTTCTCGCATGCGCTGGGTAGTTGCCGATTCGGTAACGATCCCGCCACAGCGGTGCTGGACCCGTACTGCCGGGTTTTCGGTGTCTCCAACCTGTTTGTGGTAGATGCCAGTTTCATGCCGACGTCGGGCGGAGTGAATCCGAGTCTTACGATAGCGGCGAACGCCCTGCGCGTAGGCGATTATCTAGTCAATAACTGGCAATCACTGACTTAAGCGGCAAAGGAATTGAAGAAGGTAAACCTCTGTTTTCTTGGCTGCGGATCGATAACCAGAGTCCACAGTAACTTCGCTCGCACGACACGCTCTAGAGTCAAGCTCCTGTACGCGAGTAGGTCTCTGGAACGCGCGCGCGCTTATTGTAAGAAATACCGTGGCATAGGAGCCTTCGGCAGTTACCGCGAGGCGTGCGAGTCACCGCAGGTGGACGCCGTATTCATCTGTACGCCTCACGCTTATCACCTTGAGCAGGCGTTGATGGCAGCGGAAAACGGCAAAGCCATGCTGATAGAAAAGCCGATCACTCGCAACTTGGACGAGTTAGCCCAGATTGAAGTTGCAGTGGCCCAGTCGGGCGTCACTGCCATGCTGGCGGAAAACTACTACTTCAAGCCGCTCGTCAGCACGCTGCGCTTCCATCTTGACCGAGGTGACATCGGAAAGCCTTTGTTCGTGGAACTCAACCATACAACGCGCAGCAAAGTGGAGGGATGGCGCGCGGATGCCGAGATGATGGGTGGGGGAGCGTTACTCGAAGGCGGCGTGCATTGGATCAATCTTCTTTGCAGCATCGGCGGTGACATAACCCAGATTCTGGCCGCCGAGCCGAACATCCCGTATCCGAAGATCACCCCCGTGGAGGATAGCCTTGAGCTACTAGTCAAGTTCCAGAACGGCTCCGTGGGCAAGATGATACACTCGTGGAACATAGCCAGTCACACCGGCCCGTTTCAGCTCTCAAAGATCTACGGAACCGAAGGCAACATTGTTTTCGAGAGTAACGGCTTCTTTGCGTTTGTCTTGGGTATCCGGAAACGTTTTCGCATCCCGGGTCTACTCGATATCATGGGTTACCGCGCGATGCTGATCCACTTTCTCGACTGTGTGACGGAGGGTCGGAGTCCCGCAATGTCTTTGCTGCTGGCTCGGCGGGATATGGAGTTGGTGGATGCTGCCTACCGATCACTGCAAACCAACCAGTTTGAGAGACCTGCTTCCGCGGCTAAAGCTCCTTAATAGCCTGCACCAGATTAGCCACGGATTCCTTGGCGTTGCCAAACAGCATCGACGTGGTGTCGCCGTAGAAAAGCTCGTTATCCACGCCCGCAAAACCCGGGTTCAGGCTTCGTTTGAGAATGATCACGTGTCGCGCCTTATCTACATCGAGAATCGGCATGCCGTATAGCGGGCTGTCCACCTGATCACGCGCTGCAGGGTTTACCACATCGTTTGCCCCGATCACCAGGGCCACGTCAGTGCGCTCGAACTCTGGGTTGATTTGATCCATATCCTTGAGTTTCGGATAGGGGACATTCGCCTCGGCTAGCAGAACGTTCATGTGGCCCGGCATGCGGCCGGCCACGGGGTGAATCCCGTACTTCACGTCCCCGCCTTTCGCCTCGATGAGGTCGGCCATGTCTCGCACATCATGCTGTGCCTGTGCAACAGCCAGGCCGTATCCCGGAACGATGATGACCTTCCGAGCGTAAGCCAACATCATAGCCGCATCCTCTATCGATACCTGCCGAACGGTTCGCTGCACAGTAGAGCCACCGGCCACTGCGGCTACATCAGTGCCACTTCCAAACGCGCTGAACAGAACGTTTACAAGAGAGCGGTTCATAGCCCGACACATGATGTTGGTCAAGATCAGCCCGGCTGCGCCGACCAGTGCTCCGCTGATGATGAGGCCGTGGTTGTCAATAGCGAATCCCGTCATCGCTGCAGCCAAGCCGGAATATGAGTTCAGGAGAGAGATGACCACCGGCATGTCGGCTCCGCCGATAGGGATGACCGACAAGGCACCCAGAACCAGAGCTATGACGGCGACCGCTATAAGAGCATCCACGCGGACGGCTCCCGCAACCATCCACGTCGCCAGCACGAGCACTCCGGCCAGCAGCAATCCGTTGACGACCTTCTGCAGCGGGTAAGTGACGGCTCTTCCCGTCACGAGTCCCTGCAGTTTACCGAACGCGATCAAGCTTCCGGCAAACGTTACCGAACCGATTATCACGCTTAGTTGGATTGAGATTCCAACGTTGAGCGGCAACTCGGAGGAAGCGGAGGCAAATCGCAGATACTCAGCGGAGGCCACAAGCGCTGAGGCTCCTCCTCCGAAACCGTTGAGGAGCGCCACCATCTGGGGCATTGCAGTCATCTTTACTCTGCGTGCGAGCACAGCCCCAATAGCACCGCCAAGAATCAGCCCCATGATGATGTATTCCCACCGCAATACGTCGCCGAACACGAGGGTCGCCACAATTGCGAGAAGCATCCCTGCCGACGCCATGCGGTTTCCGGATGGAGCGGTGGCTGGCGAACTGAGGCGTTTGAGACCGAGGATGAAGAAAACGGCCGCAACCAGATAGAGGAGCTTTGCTACCGGAGGCATCAGTCGGACTCCTCCGGCTCTCGCTTGAACATGGCGAGCATTCTGCCCGTAACCATGAACCCACCTACCACGTTGATCATCGCGAACACCACCGCGACGAAGCCCAGAATTGCGCCTGCCGTGGAATCAATACGGCCCGCGACGAGGAGCGCTCCGAGAACGGTAATGCCAGAGATCGCATTCGATCCCGACATGAGCGGCGTGTGGAGCGTCGGCGGTACTTTGGTGATCACCTCAAAGCCGACAAACATCGCAAGTACGAAGATGACCAACATGACAACCAGCTCTTCCATTCGCTACCTCCCTCCCTCTTGGGCCTGAAGCACCGCCTCGTGTACGATCTTCCCCTCGTGTGTGATACAGGTACCACGCGTAATCTCGTCATCGAAATCCAGCGCGAGTGACCCCTCCGGTGCCAGATGGCGGATAAAAGTCGCTGCATTGCGTGAAAACATCTGGCTTGCGTGCACCGGAACACTGGACGCCAAATTGATCGGTCCCATGATCGTCACACCTTCAGCCACTATCGTCTGGCCCGGTGTGGTCAGCTCGCAGTTGCCACCCGCTTCCGATGCGAGGTCGACAATGACGGAACCGGGAAGCATATCATTAACCATCTCCCTGTTGATCAGAACCGGGGCGATCTTGCCGGGAATCAGGGCTGTAGTGATGACCAAGTCTGCCTTCACTATGTTCTTGTGGATCAACTCGAGCTCGCGCCTGTGTTGTTCCTCTGACAGCTCTTTAGCGTAACCGCCTACATCCTCTGCTTCCTCGCTGGCGGCCTCGGGTGCGATAAACTCAGCTCCGAGACTCTCAATCTGCTCCCGTACGGCGGATCGCACGTCGAATGCTTGCACAATGGCGCCGAGCCGCCTGGCTGTCGCAATGGCCTGGAGACCTGCAACTCCCGCTCCGAGCACGAGCACGCGTGAAGGAGGAACTGTTCCCGCAGCGGTGACAAGCATTGGGAAAATCTTTCCCAGTTGAGCCGCGCCAATTAACACGGCTTTGTAGCCGGCGATGGTGCTCATGGACGACAGAACGTCCATCGACTGGGCGCGCGAGATCCTCGGCAGCACATCCAGGCTGAAGCTCGTGACTTTACCGTGTGCGAGTTGCCTCACTAGCTCCGCGCTCATGAGCGGCTGAAGCAATCCAACAAGCGCGGAATTCTCTTTCAAGAGCTTAACTTCGTCCGCTGTAGGTTTGTTGATCTTGACGACGAGGTCACTGTCCCACGCCTGAGCGGCTCCGTCGACTACGCTCGCCCCGGCAGCAGAATACTGCTCGTCGGTGAAGGACGCCCGTTCTCCGGCTCCGGACTCCACGCTCACCGAGAAACCTGACCCGGATAGCTGCTTAACGAGCACAGGCACTAGAGCGACTCGGTCTTCGCCTTCAGTAATTTCTTTTGGGACTGAGATTCTCACCGGCAATTTCCTCGCAGATTAGCCCTCGCATGGTACTAAGCTCCCACTCCACCGTCCAGTGACCCAAAGTTTTCAAAGATGTACTAACTCCCAATTGTTCAGATACACAGCAACTGGCGTAACCTGTCGACGCACCCTAGAATTCGTGCTCGCTCATCGCAAGAAACCGAGATCGGATATGGACTTCTCGAATCGCGTTGTTAGGGTGCTCACCCGAACGTACGGCCCGAAGAGCTGGGACATCTTCCTCTGGTCCACCGCGGGCGCGGCGCTCTTGGGTATGCCCATAGTCATCCTGCTTCCAGAATCGGTCCCGCTCGTATGGCTGTTCATCATTGGCATACCAGCCAACGGTCCCCTTGGCCCCATAATGCCCACGCTCTTCGAGCCGTTCGTCATGGAAGTGGCGAAATACAACAGTCCGTGGTTGGTGGCCAGCGTCGCCACCGCGATTTACGTCTATATGGAGTTCGTGAACTGGCACGTCTACAGGTGGGTGCTCAATTGGGACATGTTGAACTCGCTCCCCAAGAGCAAAGCGGTGCGATGGGGTATCAAGAACTTCGCCAAAGCGCCGATTTCAACGACGCTGGTTTTCGCTGCGACTCCGTTGCCGTTCTGGGTTGTCCGGTGCCTAGCGATCTTGAGCAAGTACCCACTGGGGACCTATCTCATCGCTACTGCCGTCGGCAGGTACCCCAGGTTCCTGTTTTACGCGTGGATCGGTGAGCTCCTGAGGATCCCAACACCGATCCTGTTAGTAGCAGCCTTTGGAACCGCTGTCGTGGTGATCGCATGGAAGTTGATGCACGGGCGAAGGGTGCTCGAGGGAACAATACTGGACGCCGAAGGCTCCTTCAGCTCGACATCGAATAGTCAATCAGCTCCTGAAGCCGCGCCGGGATCCGAGGGCCAAAGACATCCTCAGCCGGAACCTCGAGTATAGTCGGACGAGGTCCGTGCGACCCCTGCCGGCCGGCCCGTCCTTCGGGGCCTTCAGCTCCGTCCGGCCCAGCGGCCCCACGCTCACAGCTAGCGCGGCTCGGCGCACCTCCTGCGCCACCTCGACCCCCGGAACCACCCGACCCTCCAGCACCGCCTCGTCCGCCCGGGTTACGGACTTCGACCAAGCCGGCCAGGAACGGATCCTCGGCAGGCGCAACGATGGTGACGTCCCCTCCTCGCCCCCCGGCACCGCCGGGTCCCCCTGCGCCACCAGCTCCGCCAGGCACCCCCGCTCGACCGGGACAGCCCGAGGCGCCGGCCCTTCCCGCCGCGCCGGCTTCACCTCGCTCGCCGCTACCACCGCGGCCCCCGCGAGATTCGACGGTCAGCCAGTCGGCTGGCGGAATCCTGTCGGCATCGTAGACGACGTAGTACGGCATTGCCTCTCCAACCGCGACGCCAGCTACGAGTAGTTCCCCGTAGAACGGCGAGGCCAGAACACCAAGTCGCACGGTCACATCAGGTCCGTTCTCCCCGGTCTCCCCTCTCCTCCCGTTCCGGCCGGAAAACGCGAAGTTGTGCTCGACGCAGGAATACGCTGGTTCCACCACCGTCCCGGCGTTGAGCGACGCGTCGGCTTTGAGAAAGGCGTTGAGACGGAACCCGCTCATGACCGTAGCCATCGGATCGCGGTTGGCCCGCCAATCACCTCCCTCGAGCGGCTGAGCATCCGGGCTGGTGCGGTTAAGCATGATCACGTGTAGCTGCGGAGGATTGTCGCGGTCGTAGCGATGATCGAATGGGATGCGAGATCCGTCGTCCAGAATCGCCAAGTACGACGCGCCCATGCGCTGCCCCGGACAGACAGTTCGGTGTGTCGGAACGATCTCAATACCCTGGATGCGCGCCACGAGTGACGGAGCGGGAGCGAAATCAGGCGGCGGACCGTGCGAGCATCCAAAGCACGCACCGATAGACAGGATTGCAACAGTCCGGGCCCGGGGGTTCGCGAGGGGACCCACCATGTTAACCTCCTCTAGTATGCATCTCGCGATGCGGATCAGATCTAAGAGACTCGATCTGATATAGCGCCCCTCTCGCCGACAGTGCCAGCCTCTCTTCAGCACCTCGGTCGGTCCGGCCCACCCAGATTTCTCTCATGCGCGCGGAGATCTCGTCATCACCGAGACCGGAGCGAAGCATTCCCTTGAGGTCGCACCCCGTGTCGGCGTACAAACAGAGGAACCACATCCCGTCGGCGGTTATACGGCTGCGATCACAGTCACTGCAAAACGGAGCCGTGGTGGACGAAATGACCCCAAAAACCAGCCCGTCCTCGAGACGGAACCGCTCAGCTGGAACTGCCCTCTCACGATTTTCGACCGGCGTAATGGTCCCATAACGCCTCGATAACGAGGCAAGAATTTCCTCGCGCGTCACCACCGAGTCCGCCGACCATCTGGTCGCACCCCCTACGTCCATGTACTCGATGAACCTCACCTCGCAGTCGTTCGCTCTCGCAAACTCGATAAGATCGTGCAGTTCATCGTCGTTGAATCCGCGAATGACGACCGAGTTGAGTTTCGTCCGGACAAAACCTCCGCGCCGCACCGTGGCGATTCCATCCAACACCGACTCCAATCTGTCACTCTTCGTGAACTGCCGGAACTTGCCGGCGTTCAAGGTGTCGAGGCTCACGGTGACGCGGCTCAATCCCGCCTGCTTCAGATCGTCCACGTAGCGACTGAGTAGCACGCCATTAGTCGTGAGCGCCACTTCGTCGACGCCCGGCACTCTCACAATGGACTTTATTAACTGGGGAAGCCCCCGCCTAAGCAGCGGTTCTCCGCCTGTTATCCGAATTTTGGCAACACCGAGACTCGCGAAGAGCCCGGTCACGCGGGTGATCTCCTCGAACGAGAGAATCGAGGCGCGCGGCAGCCACACGTACTCGTCCTCGGGCATGCAATACCGGCAGCGAATGTTACAGCGATCCGTCACTGAAACACGCAAGCTTCCCGCCCGCCTGCCGAACCTGTCTCGGACGAGCGAGGCACTACGCGTCACTCACCGACCTCGCGCTGGGCTGGTTGCCGGCGTACAAATAACAACACGGAAGCCACCATGAATGATACAGCAAGCCCAATCATGGTGGGAGTCATTCCCGCGATCCCGACACCGTGGGTGGCCTGATGGATACCCGCAGTGAACAGGGTACCGCCGACGATCGCACTCAGCGCCTCGACCTTGCCGGCGCGGCGGGTATACAGGCCCATCAAGACAGGGACAAAAAGGCTCACACTCAACAGTGAATAGAAAATTCGCAAAGCATCAATCACTGAAGATGCCGCAATCGCTAGCACGACCGCAATTGCCCCACCACCTAATGCCGACCATCTGGCCACCCGCAACACAGCGGCATCGCTTGCATCCGGTCGGAGGTAGCGTCGGTAGAGATCCTGAGCGAACGACGTGGAAAACATGAATAGGATAGCGTCGGCCGAGCTCACGTCGGCGGCAAACAGGGCGGCGAGACCAACCACTCCCACAAAAAACGGCATGTCCAACATGAAGATGGTCGGCAGAGCCAGCTCCGGGTGAGCGAGGTCGGGATGATTGATCCTGGCAATCATACCAAGAATTGTAGGAACGAAGGCAAAGACCAGCATGAACGCGGCCGTGGCACCGACGCCCACGACTATGCTCCGCCTGTCACGCGCCCCGTAGACTTTCTGCAGCAGACCAGGCGATATGATGAATGCCGGCGCGAGCAGCGGTAGATACCGCCATCCCGAGCTTCCCCCGGAGAAGAAGTTCGTAAAGCTCTCGCCGACGCTCTGTGAAGCGAAAGCCAGCGGACCGAAGCCACCCACACCGTTCACAGCGATTGGAATCGCCACGGCAAACCCGAACAGCAGCACGGTCAGTTGAACGGAGTTCACCCAGGCTGAACCGATCAACCCTCCGGCGGTGAAATAAGTCACCATTACAACTCCGCCGATCAAGCATCCGGCGTACTTGGGAACCCCGGCAACAACGTTCAGAACCCACGCCAGTGCGATCAGTTGTCCGGCAAGGATGGCCAGCGTACCGACCCAGAGAAGAGCCGCGATGACAACCCTAACCTCGCTCCCGTAACGTCCTTCCAGGAAGTCGCCCACAGTGTAGTAACCACGTGACGCGGCAATCTTCCATATCTTCGGCCCGATCCACAGAGCCAGGCACAGCGTTCCGACAGCGGCAGAACCAACCCACCACCAGGCGCTCAGCCCATCTCTGTATCCCAGTCCCGCCACTCCCACCGTAGACCCTGCACCGATGTTGGCTGCCAACACGGTAGAAAACAGAAGCCCGGGGCCGAGTTTCCTCCCGGCAACAAAAAAGTCACTGCTTCCCCGCACGAGCTTTCCAAGTGCGGCCCCGAACAGAATCAGAGCTACGGAAAAGGCCAGCAGGAATATGAGGTAGGTGTTCAAATCAGCGCGTCAGATCGCCAGCGGCAGGATAGCCGGGCAAACCTCGAGCCGACCGAACTGCACGGAGGACCGCGCGCGCCATGACGTCCGCCGCCAGAGCTCCGATGATCAGCACGTCCGGATCTCCCTCCATGCGGCCGGTCCCCGCTGCAAAGATCACATCTCCGTCCCAGGGCGTGTGAGCCGGGTATATAGTCCTCGCAAGTCCGTCGTGCGCCATCTGTGCGATCTTCGTAGCCTGAGCTTTAGTGAGAGTGGCGTTGGTGGCCACCACGCCAATAGTCGTGTTCGCAGCCGGTTGTTCTCGGAGCAGCTCGCCAGACCTGAGCAGTTCCCTCACGTCCGCAAGAGACTCTCCGTCGGAGGTCCGCACCCCGGCAACGACATCGCCCGTTGCGGGATCAACGATGTCACCGGCCGCGTTGACAGCCACAATTGCGCCCACGACTAACCCATTAGGCAACGTCACTGATGCAGAACCAAATCCGCCCTTCATGGCGCGTTCCATGCCCGCCAGCTTTCCCACCGTAGCGCCGGCGCCGGCACCAATGTTCCCCTCAGCGACCGGACCGTTGGTTGCCGCCGCCGCCGCCTGATATCCGCACTCTGCTGTAGGGCGCACAGAAGGATCGTCCCCGATAAACAGATCGAAGAGGATGGCCTGCGGCACGATGGGAACGCGCACGGGGCCGACCGGGAACCCGATGCCCCGTTCTTCCAAGAAGCTCATAACTCCATCTGCCACACCCAGCCCAAAGGCACTCCCTCCCGACAATACAATTGCGTGCACCTGTTGCACGCTGTTCACGGGATCGAGCAGGTCGGTCTCGCGGGTACCGGGTGCCGAGCCGCGCACGTCCACACCCGCTACGGCTCCCCCGTCAAACAGGACAACCGTGCATCCGGTCGGTCGCTCCGAAAGAGTGTGATGTCCGATACGAACTCCAGGCACGTCCATGATTGCACCTCCGGTATGCTGCGCGGTAGCCGTGGTGGGCAGCGCCACCGTAACCACGAGAAGGCTCGGTATGCGCCGACACACCGCCGGCCGAGCTATGATACGACGCAAGAATCGCAATTGGTCCCCCTGTAGCAGGTCGGTGAATCATACCGCGCTCAGCGAACGGACCGCAACGCGAACAATCTGAGCTGTAGGATTGTTAGTAAAGATGAGGAACCGGCGACGGTCTGGGTGACGAAACCGAAACCGGCTGTGACGCGGGAACGGGTGCGGCGGTATTGTGTACAGTGGCCCAAATTAGGGGCAGCGCAGCCAATTCGGCGCAGTCAGCAACCGTGTCTCACCTCACGGTTGGGTAGCGCTCAATCGTGTATATATATTGTGAGTCAACAGGTTAGATCGGCGTAGGGCTGGCGGTAGAAGTTGTGGCATGATTTTCGCGAGGTATTAGGGTGAGAGGCAGGTCGGTGCAGTTGATGCCGTCGGCCTCGGTCTGAAACCCACTGGAGGAGTGTGAAAATGGTAGAGCCAAGAGAATCGGGCAGCCAGGTAGCATTCCCATCGATTGAAGATGCAGTCGGACGCCTCGTGCCGGAGGTAGAAGGCTTGCTCCGCAGAGTTTCCGGGTATGAGCCCCACACAGCTTGGTCGGGCAATGCCGAACTGAGATTGGCATCTCCTCTGAGATTCCCTGACGGCGTCGGGTCCGGTAACGTTGTCGTGGATATATTCAAGTATCGTGACGGTGTCCGTTTGGACGTACGGGTTCTGCACAACCGAGTGTTCGCTCAGGCAGACGGTACTCCCACCAGGTCCCGTTGCTTCCTCAACGATTACGTTGGATCGCTGACTTTGGAGGCGGACGTTGAGAGCCTGCCACAAGACTTCATCAGGCAGACAGTTGCCGGAGTTTCTGCCGCTCGAGACGCGGTCCGGAGACACAACAGGCAAGCCCGGGGTGCGTGGGAAGAGACCCACGTGGCTGCTGGCG
>JAZFQE010000273.1:0-2075 GCA_036444955.1 Gemmatimonadales bacterium | reverse complement strand
ACGGAACTGTTGATGTGGATCACACCCGTCTCCCGCCACCTCACTCTGCGTTCATAAACGGATAGGTATAGGAGCGTGGCGGCGACAAATTCTCCTTGATGGTTCTCGCCGAAACCCATCGCAGTAGGTTGAGCATGGAGCCTGCTTTGTCGTTGGTGCCGCTGGCTCGCGATCCGCCAAACGGTTGCTGGCCGACCACCGCTCCGGTGGGCTTGTCATTTACGTAGAAGTTGCCAGCGGCGTAGCGGAGACGACTGGTGGCTTCCTGTACTGCCTGTCGGTCTTGGGCGAAGATGGTCCCTGTCAGCGCGTAGGGAGACGTTCCATCAACGAGGTCAAGCGCTGACGACCATTCGTCGTCCTTGTAGACGTAGATCGTCACCACCGGTCCGAATATCTCCTCACACATGCTGGCACAGTGCGGGGCCTTGGCTTGTATCACGGTGGGACGGATGAAAAACCCGATTTCACAGTTAACTTCGCCTCCCACGAGAACCTCGGTTTCGTTCGACTTGTTGGCTTGCTCTATGTAGGCTGAGATCTTTTCGAACGCCGCCTTGTCGATGACAGCTCCCATGAAGTTCCCAAAGTCTGCGATGTCGCCCATCTTGATCTCGGAGGCTTCGTCTATCAAGCTATCTCGCAGGTTCGTCCACACACTTTGCGGGACGTATACGCGCGACGCCGCACTACACTTCTGCCCCTGATACTCGAAGCCGCCACGCACTATTGCGGTCCTCAAGGCATCCACGTCCGCCGACTGGTGTGCTATGATGAAATTTTTTCCTCCGGTCTCTCCTACTAATCTCGGGTAAGAGTTGTAGTGGCCGATGTTCCTCCCAACGGTCTCCCACATCCCGTGGAAAACAGCCGTGGATCCGGTGAAGTGAATGCCCGCCAGATCCTCGTGGTTCAACGCTGCATCGGCGATTTCTGGGGATTTTCCGGGAACGAAATTGATCACTCCCGGCGGGAGGCCGGCAGCTTCAAGTAATTTCATTATATAGTACGAGCTAAGTACGGCCGTTCGGGACGGCTTCCAAACCACTGTGTTGCCAAGCATCACGGGTGCAGTTGGGAGATTACCGCCTATGGACGTGAAGTTGAACGGTGTAACGGCGAATACGAATCCCTCGAGCGGCCGGTATTCAATCCTGTTCCACGCGTCCCCTACCGAGAGGGGCTGTTCGCCGTAGATCCGCTCAGCGTAGTGAACGTTGAACCGGAAGAAATCGATGAGCTCGCATGCACTGTCGATCTCCGCCTGATGTGCGGTTTTGCTCTGTCCCAGCATCGTCGCGGCATTAAGTGTGGCCCTCCAGGAACCGGCGAGGAGCTCAGCGGCTCGCAGGAACACCGCAGCACGGTCTTCCCACGGCCAGGCGGACCATTCCCTGTGAGCCTTAGCCGCTGCAGTGATCGCGTCTGCGACTTCCTTCCCTCCTCCCGCGTTCCAGTTGGCGAGCACATGTCCATGATTGTGGGGCATGACTACGGTTCGGACATCAGTATTTCTGACCTCTTTGCCACCAATGATTAGCGGAATGTATATCCGGCTGGAGGCCTGCTCCGACAAAGCCGCTTTCAAATCACTGCGTTCTTCAGAACCAGGCTGGTACTGGTAGATGGGCTCATTACGCGGAACAGGTGTCTGAACAGGGCCGCTCATCGGTGTGAGCTCCTTCACTATGCGATAGGGATGAGTTGTACCTCAACTGACAGGCTGCCGGCCAGTCCAACCGCCGCGCAACCGCAAAAAACCTAATCCGACTATACGGGGTAAGGCTAGTCACTTGGGGGAGATCATTCAAAACCGTGGTGCCCTGGCAAAAAGCGCGCAAAGGTGACATTTTGGGCGCTGAACGAACCAAGGCAGATCGCAGAGGAGGCCAATCATGAAGCATATTCAGTCAGCAACCTCGCTCGGATGGATCTCGTTGTTGGTGGCGTCAGTACTTGCGTCAGCCCCGGCCATGGCCGCTGCACAGGCAACAGGCAGTGTAAGCGGCGAGGTGTCGGCGGCGGCGGACAATGCGCCACTTAGGGGCATCAGCGTGTCAGTTCAAGGAACCGGC
>JAZFQE010000272.1:0-12891 GCA_036444955.1 Gemmatimonadales bacterium | reverse complement strand
GATCGGTCCCACCACGAACTCGATCCGGTTGTTTTTCATGTCCATCCACGCCATGTCGCTCGGCTGGTAATCATCTGACAGCAGAGCCTCCGCTCTGAGTTCCAGATAGCGCCGGAGGCCGGGGTCTTCTGCCAACTCCGCAGCCATCTGAATGTGCCGTGCCGCGGCCTCGTGCTGCTCAGCGTACGCATCATGGTAAGGGACTGCTGTGAGAGAACCGTCATCTCCTCGGCGGACAATCGTGTAGAGACTCCGCAGCTCCTCGCCCAGCTCGGGTGACGCCGCCACAGCTGTGTCGAATTCGTCGCGGGTCATGTCCGCCGGGTAAAAATTGGCCCCGGCCGGCCGCGGTCCCTCGCCCAGCACAAACGTCGAATCCCCTGCTAGGCGGTCCCACGGCCCGTAATTCAACTCAATGTAGCTGCGCACTGCATCAGACTGCGCGAATGCAAGCAGCGAATCGCGCTCACCGCCGTACGCCTGCATCCAAAAGACGGCGTCCATTTCTTTCGCTGCTTCGATGAGGTGCGGAATCATCTCGCGCTCACGCTCAGTCAGCTCGAGATCGGTCGTGAGGCGAAAGACCACGTATTGTTGATCTGGCGCCTGGTCGCGCATCGTCAGAGGCTCGCATCCTGCAACAGGCGCGCAAAGCGCTACTAGCCCGACGTTCCTAAGTGAATTTGATAGCTTCATGATTCTAGCGGGTCAAATGTTCGTCGTGACTGTCGCTGTAAAACTAAGACCGCTTACACTACCCCGGAAGGACGCGTGTGAATTCCACTCTTAATAACGCGCGATAAAGTCAGTATGATTCGGTACCGAACGGGACGCGGCGGAGGTGATATATGATATCCCAAGGGGGAGAGCTGGAGGGCAAGCATGTTTTCGATCATAGGTCTGGCTGCTCTCATATGTGCCATAGTAGCCAACAACAGAATCAACGACCTGCGCCGTGAGCTGACGCGGGTCAAACGCAGCGCGGATGGTGGGGCGTCGGAGGAAGTGCTGGACGAGCTGGACCGTCTGAGAGGGGAACTGATGGACGTTCATGAGAGGCTCGATTTCACGGAGCGACTGCTCTCCTCCGAGCAGCGGAAGCTCCCAGGCAACTCGGGATCGTAGCGGGAATCTAGCAGGCAGCCTCCATTTCCCGGGAGTACTCCCCATGACGGGCAGCTCCGTTGCACTTCGCCCGATGAAACAACGCGTCCTGAGCGGCTTTTAGGTTCGCGTCCTCACCCCTCCATGCCTCGAGGCAAGGCGCCTGAAGCGCTCGCCCGTACGAGAAACTCAACTGCCACGGGTAGCTTCCCAGCGCATTCATAGCATTCAGGTGAACCGTGGCTTCTTCGGCGCTCTGCCCGCCGGACAAGAAAACAATCCCGGGAACGGCGGCGGGAACTGTGCGCAGCAGCACCCGCACTGTGGCCTCAGCGACCAGATCGACACCCGCCTGATCGGAGCACTCCTTACCTGACAACACCATATTCGGCTTGAGCAACATCTCCTCAAGAACCACCCCCTGGTCGAACAATTCGCTAAAGACCGTCTTGAAGGTGACTGCCGAAACGTCCTCGCAACGCTCGATGCCGTGGTCGCCGTCCATCAGCACTTCGGGCTCGACTATCGGTACCAGACCGGCTTCCTGACTGAGAACTGCAAATCGTGCGAGAGCGTGGGCATTAGCAGCAATGCATGCTTGGCTGGGGATGCCGTCTCCTATCGTGATTACTGCACGCCACTTGGTAAACTGAGCTCCCAGCTCCCGATACTCGTTCAAACGGTCGCGCAAACCGTCCAGCCCCTCGGTGACTTTCTCCCCCGGATGACCCGCAAAGGCCTTCGCACCCTTGTCGACCTTGATGCCCGGTATCATTCGAGCGTCGACCAGGACTTGAGCGAACGATGGCCCATCATCAGATTCTTGCCGCAGGGTCTCGTCGAACAGAATCACCCCGCTAATGAAGTCGCCTGCCCCAGGAGTAGTGAACAGCATCTGCCGGTAAACGCGGCGATTCTCCTCAGTGGATTCAACGTTGATGCTCTTGAAGCGTTTCTCAATGGTGGGGAAGCTCTCGTCGGCGGCTAGAATACCCCTGCCGGGTGCGACCAGCGCCTGAGCTGTGGAAGCTAGATCGCTAACACTCATCTTTGCCTCGAATCGATCCTCAAGAATGTTATTGCCGCAATCTATTCAGTCGGAGGACCATCCCACACTACCACCCTCCTAGACCGTCCTGCCAGCGGCGCACAAAATCTACGGAGCGAGACCCACTTTGGGGAGGTGAGTCCTCCAGAGTCTAAAAGACCCCTTTTTACGAACAAAGTCACATTTTGAAACGTTGGGACGCACTCCGCCCCTAGACTTATTTAGCGGTCAAGGCCGGCAGCCCGCACCGGTCACATCCACTGCACCTGCCCACCTTTTCTCCTAAATACTCCAGCAGCACCCTTCTCCTACACTCTCGTGTTGTTACGTATTCTTTCATCGCCTCGAACCCTCGCCGCCTAGCCCGGATGAGCTGTTTCCGCGACCGCTCATGACCGTTGCTTGACTCCGCACCCGCCAAATCTCGCGCCACATCCAAGTCTTTGAGAATCCACAGGATTTGGCACTCCGCCGGCTGTCCGTCGCGTCCCGCCCGACCCGCTTCCTGGTAATACGCCTCGGGCCGAGGTGGGATACCAAGATGAGCCACCAGTCGTACATCGGGCTTGTCGATTCCCATACCGAAGGCATTCGTCGCCACCATCACGCGGATCCGATCGTTCACGAACCGACTCAATAGAGACGTTCGGGCTCGACCGGGAAGTCCGGCATGGTAGGGCGCCGCCTCGAACCCCCATGTACGCAAGACCTTCGATACGCCGTCTGTCATATTGCGTGTGGGTACGTAAACGATCGTCGTTCCGTTTACCTTCCTAATCATCTGCGCGAGGTGAAACAGTCGTTCCCCCTGTGACCTGAATCTTCGAACGGAAAACGAGAGATTGGGTCGGTCGAAGGACTGGACTATCCTAACGACCGACCTCAGCCGGACAACTCGCAGTATATCGTCGCGCGTCTCCGGAGTTGCAGTGGCCGTAACGGCGATCGTGGGCGGCGCGCCGAGGAATTGACGATACTTTCCCACCGCCCTGTAGTGCGGCCTGAATTCGTGTCCCCATTCACTGATGCAATGCGCTTCGTCGATGGCTAGGAGTGAGGGTCGGCGTCCGTCGAGCAATTCGGGCAGGCTCCTCAAACGCTCCGGTGCTAGGTAGAGCAGCTTGATATTGCCGGCCTTGAGAACCTGAATGGTCGAACGGAAGACGCGCTCACTCTGTGTGCTCGAGAGATAACCCGCCGGTATTCCCATGCGTTGGAGCGCGGCAACTTGATCCTGCATCAGGGAAATGAGGGGGGATACTACAACTGTGACCCCAGGTAGAAGCAGCGCCGGAACCTGATAGCACAGAGACTTCCCGCCGCCGGTGGGCAGGATGGCAAGGCAGTCTCTGCCGGTAAGGCACGCCAGGACCGCTCGCTTTTGCGGATAGCGGAAGTCAGGGTAACCCCAAAAGCGCCGTAACACTCCCCTCGCACGCCCGAGGTTACCCTGGCTTGCCTCTGCGGTGCAGATGCCGCTGACTGCACTCCACCGGAGCTGCGCACCGCTTCGCTCGTGGCCGGCCACACAAGAAAATGCCGGTCTCCACAAGTACCGGCATAATCATTTCGTTGCAGCGGAGGATCTTCTTGCTGCGCGGTTCTACTGCTAGCTCTCAACTCTTCTGGAGGAACTCCTGTACGGCTTTCTTGAAATCCCCTGTGGCACGCGCCAACGCGTTCACCTCCGCGCCGAGCCTGATGCTCTGTTCGAACGTTCTACCCTCCAATTCGTAGAGTTGCTTCTTGATCAGCGCCAAAGCCGACGCACTGTTGCCAACAAACCCGCGCAGGATATCAGCGACCTCCGACTCAAATGCACCAGGAGAAATAGACCGTGAGATCAATCCCAGCCGCTCCGCATCATCAGCGCTGAGAAGTCTGCCAGTCGCGACGAGATCGAACGCGGTCTTTTCGCCCACGGCCCGCCGCAGCATTGTCATGACCATGGCCGGCACAAACCCGCGAGTGATTTCCGGATATCCGAATTGAGCATCGGAGCGCGCCAGCACTACATCACACGCCGTCGCAAGTCCGCAGCCTCCCGCCAGTGCCCGGCCATGCACGACGGCTACAACGGGCTTGGGAAGCTTTCTAATTCGTATGAACACCTCACCAAGATGAAGAGCATTCTCCGCGTTCCTCTCCGAGGGAAGGTCTGCCGACGCGAGCAATTCCTGCAGGTCCGCGCCCGCACAAAAATCCTTCCCTTCCCCGCGTATGGCGATCACCCGCACATCGGCGGACAAGTCGGCGTGCTCCAAGCACTGTAGCAACTCCTCGACCATCGGCGTGTCAATGGCGTTCCGCTTATCAGGACGATTCAGCGTGATGGTGTACACACCATCTGATGTTTCGGTCGTGACGCGCGTCAAACTTTCAGACTCCCAGGAACGTCAATCTCCATCCGCAGCAGTGCAGTCGAAAAAACCTTGCCCTGCGCATCTGTCTTGAGCGAAATCGTACCGCCGCCGTCGAGAGCACCGTGCAGCAGGAAATTGAGAGCGTTGAGGTTGGGGAGTTCGAAGCGCTCAACCTTGCCTTTTATCATACCGCGAAAGTGCCTAGCAACCCGCGCAGCAGTCACCTTCTGCTTGAGAACGGGATAGTACTGCGGTTCCAACGCAATCAAACCCACGTTGGCTGTGTCGCCCTTATCTCCGCTACGCGCGTGAGCAAGCTCAACCAGCTGTATTCTCTTGGTCGCGGCTCCCCCTTGGCGCGACGAGCGAGTGCTCATTTTTTTGGTAGTGATTCGCTGCTTCCGTTTCTTACCTGCCAACGCCAAACGCCCTCGTTTTGCTGTCAGCGACTAAGGTCGCTGCTCCTAGGCTTCAAAGATCTCAACCCTAGTCCTCACCTCTGTCTTCGGAATCAACGCGGGCCAGTACGCGACTATTTCTTCTACCTTGGGTCGGCCGCCGGCAAAACCGGTGACACTAGGCGGGCCGTTCAGTATCAGCGGCGCGATCTCTCTGGTGAATCGCTCAACCGGCTCGCGCTCCCGCGCTCGCACCCCCACGCGAAGCTGCACCTCGGGTATGTCCGGATCGGGCCTGCCCGACAGCCTTCCGTGGGTCGAGTCGACACCAACGTATTCGGTCAGGATCTGTTCGTACTCGAGGCCAAGACGCTCGAGCCGCCCACGCAGTATGCTGTCAGCCCTCTGCGCCTTTTTAAAAGCGTCGGGCCATGTGTAGGTCAGCGCTCCAACGCTCTTGAAACCGTAGAAATACGACAGCGATACCTTCAGAGAATCGGTTGCGGCTCGCCCCCCAACCCCCGATACCTTGACCCTTTCCCTTCCGTCCTGCGTCAGGTTTACAGTGGTAAAATCCGCCACGCAGTCGGGAGTTATGTAGTTCGCCGGGTCGCCCATCTCGTAAACCAGCTGCTCGGTGATGCTCGCAACTGTAACCTTGCCACCGGTTCCCGCATGCTTGGTTACGTAGAACTCCCCATCCGGATGGGCTTCGATGATTGGATATCCTGGATCCACCATGTCGGGAATCTCTTCCCAACCGATGAGACAATTGCCACCTGTGCACTGCGCACCGCACTCGATTATATGACCTGCTACGGTCCCCGACGCCAGGAGATCCCAATCGTCATCTCTCCAACCAAACTCGAGAATCATGGGAGCCAAGGTAATTCCTGTGTCGGTTACTCGGCCCGTGACCACGATATCGGCGCCCCGCTGCAACGCCTCCACCACAGGCCACGCTCCAAGGTAGACGTTTGCGCTCAGGACAGTATCTCGAATATCAGTGATAGGACGGCCGGTATCGAGATTCTCAAGTAAGATTCCCTTTCCAATCAAGGCGTCGAGATCATCCATTAGATCATCTCCGGCAACGACTCCAACCTTGATGTTACGCGTGGGGTCGGGGCGGGGGCCGCATTGTTTCGCAACTTCTACGACCGCGCCTGCGCACGAGCTGGGATTAACACCCCCTGCGTTGGCGATCACTTTTATTCCTCGCCGCACGAGATCGGGCATGAGACGTTCCATCAACGGGATAAAGTCCTTGGCATAACCCAGAGATGGATCGCGGGACTTCTGTTTTTGCATGATGGACATCGTTATCTCTGCCAGGTAGTCCATCACGAGATAGTCGATTGGTCCACCTTCTACTTGCCGTGCGGGAGCTTCCAGCCAATCACCCCAGAACCCCTGCCCGGACGCAATCCGAATGTGAGGTTTCACCCGCGTAACCAAGCCGCCTTCAGGAAGAATCGAAGAAGAGAAAGTTAATCTACCGGTGCGTCGCCACGAATGTACGCCGTCGTCGTGGCTCCGGTGGTGGGATCCACGAATATTTCAAACAGCGGTGAAAAGCCAGCAGGGAGTCGCAGGTCGGGAGGCAAGGAACCGATCTGGATCTCAACCGAGTCCCGGGGTCCAACATCGAGAGTTGTGAAGGTATCTGCACCCGCCAACCGAATTTCGCGCGGCGAGTCGAGCATGAAAGCCAGTCCTAACTCCCCCGACCACTCCTGAGGTGGCATCATGTGAGCAAAGCCCGGTAGCACCTCGATCTCGAACGGCGTGCCTAGCCACGAAACGTCAACCGGGATCCTCATTCTGCCCCTGGCGTATTTTATCCAACCGGCATGGAGCAAATTACCGCTCGTATCCACTAGCGAGAGTCCAAGATCAGTCAGCTGACTCCACAATGGACCGGGAACCTCAAGGTCTATTACGATCTCACCAGCCCACCCAGGAATGGTCCCTGACAGCGCTGACGTCCCCGAACCAGTACCGTGTATCGAGTCCCGTCTTACGGATCCCACAAGCCTCCCGTGAATCCTTGTTTTGACTTCAAGATCGGTCGTATTGACCAGGGCGGCTGCATTAGGGCCGGACCGGACAACCTTGATCGGCGGCGCTTCGACTCCCACCCTGTATGCCGCGGAAGAGGCCCGAGAAGATGTAACAACCAATTCGTACACGCCGGCGACGAGGTCATTGGCCGGAATATCCAGCGATAGCCGGTGTGGTGTATCCGGTCCGATGTCGATGTGATTGTTCCCCCTGTAAGGCTGGCCATTCGGCTCGAACACATAAAGCGACGCTGACCCGGCTCGTCCGAGTAATTCCAACTCAACATGCATTCCGGCTGTGCCGTTCTTCACATTGAAAAAGTATCGTTGAATCTCCCCGGGGCGCAGTGAACCCAGCGTCTCGTAGCGCTCCTCTAGGGGGATTGGAACAATGACCGTGTTGGTGAGGCCGAAGAGGGCACCGGCTAGAGTATCAGATGCCGATCGCGCCCAAACTGTGCCGACATATAGACCGGGTTGCGTCACCAAGTTGACATCATAGGTCAACTCTACGGTGACTGGGGTTCCCGAAAAATCAATGCTCGGTGGCGTGCGTAGCCACGGGACATCGCTTTGCAGCAGCAGCATAGCGGCGGGCTGCCCTCCAACTGATGTCACCACGAATCTTTGTATCGTATCGGCGTCGCCCTGAAACCCATTTCTCCTGTATGCACCCGACGCCTGTGATGTGTTGCCGCCGTCGGGCAACGAACGAATGTCATACAACCCGACTTGATGAGCCGCCTGAAGCCACTGGTACGCGCGGAAAACGTTAGGGACGCCTCGGCCAGCATCAATTGCTGTCTCACTTGGAACCGGCGCAGCAGTGGAACTTAGAGACAACTTGAGATCAACAGCCCGAACGACTCGATTTTCTTGACTCAGAGCTGACACCAACAATGCCGCCGCCCCCGCTACCTGCGGCGACGCCATACTCGTTCCAGCAGATACCTCGGCGCCGGTGCGCCACGGTGGCACGTTCGAGAAGGCCACACCAGGGGCGCAGACGTCTGGTTTGGCGACTTCCCCACCTCGTGAACTCCACCAGCCCAACACATCAGGCGTCGCAACCATCCCCGAATCCGAGGTTTGGAGAAATACGCCGGGGAACAGACCACAAACCGACAGCGCATAGTCTGCCGTGGCCGGCTGCGATACAGTCGAGACACCTGGTCCGTCGTTGCCGGCACTCGCGACCAAGAGTATGTGCGGGTGCTTAAGTATGAAGTCGTTCACCAACGAGTCTATGGAAGCCGTGCCTTCAATCTCCGCCCCCGTGCCAAAGCTCAAGTTGAGAACGAGCGGCAGGCCGCGTCGTTCGGCGAACACTGCAGCGTAGTTCATGGCCTGCAGAATTCCACCGGTTACGGATGTCCCTCCGCGTGAATTGTTGGAGATCTTGAGCCCAAGCAGATAAGCTCCTGGAGCGACACCGTCGAAACCAGGCACACCGAACATGCGGTGTCCCGCCGCAATGCCAGCGACGTGAGAGCCGTGGCCATCATTGTCGAAGTAGAAAATGACCTGAGGGAATCCATCACGCTCGGAAGTGTTCACGGCGATTGTGATGGGCCCGCTCTCTTGAGAGCCGGAACGGTAGCTGAACGTTTCGCGTGCAACCAAGTAATCCCTGATGGGCGACTCGTCCACTAGAGAGCCGTCACCGTTGGTGTCGGTCATAACAACCCACCCATCGCTGGCACGCCCAACAACCACCGGAAGCAAGTCCCTTCCCCACCCGTTCCCGTTCACGTCCGCTGCCGGCATGCCACCAAGCGCTTGCTCACGGAAAAGACCACCGTAATAAGGCGGCGGTGCCAGCCTCGCCAGTCGACCAAACCCACTAACGGTGACACCACCCACATCCACAACTCCGTTGGGCGACGGTGCGATCGGCGTCAGCTCTATCAAGCCCTCGCGGGAGAAGTCACGTAAATCCAGCAGCTTTGCTGTGCCCATAGAGGTCTCTTGCAGCCCGATCAGACCTGCGTCCAGGCCGGTATCCATGATCCCAATGATGACGCCGCGCCCATCGTAACTTGGAAATCGGCTGAGGAAGCTCGCAACACCGATCGCTCTGAGGGGCATGAGCCCGGCCATGTGGGCGACCTCCGGGGGCAACTCAGGACTGTTGGGTGACACGACAGGGGGGGGTGATTCAGCCGTAACAGTCGACTCTGGTCTCGGGCCTGACGCGCCATCTGAAGGGTCGGCCGTTGGGGAGGCGTGTTTAGCTCGGCCGGCGCACGCTGCGAGACACAGAACCGGTAACCATTGCGCAGAGCAGAGCGCGAACCTTCTCACGACTCAGCGTAGTCGAGCTTGGGGAGGACAAATGCGCCGAGGTGCGGCCCCCGATAGTTACTGGCTACATCCAGAGCAAAAGCCAACCCATCTCTTACTTCCTCAGGGAGCAATACCGCATCCACATAGCCACGCGCGGCTGCGTATTTCGCGTCGAGGTGCTCCTCATAACGGTCTCTCATTTTCGCCACGTCTTGAGCGACGTCAGGATCGTCGGCTTTCGAGCCGTACACGGCGTTAACAGCCGCCTCACCTTCCATTACTCCCATACGGCCCGTGGGTAGCGAGAAGATAAAATCAGGGTCAAAACCCTGACCTGCCATAGCGTAGTATCCCGCCCCCGACGCGTGGTTAACGGTCAGTACGATCTTCGGCACCAATGCCACGGCCATCGCCTCAACGAAGCGGGCGCCTGCTCGTATGATCCCAGAGTGCTCAGCTTCCCGGCCAACCATAAAGCCGCTCACATCCTGCACAAAAAGAATCGCTGTACCTTCACGACTAGCTGTTTCAATGAAGTACGCAACTTTCTCGGCGCTCTCAGTGTAGACGATGCCTCCCATCCTCGGGGGTTCGCCATCCCTTCCTTTTACCATCCCTCGTTGGTTTGCAATGACAGCCACTTGGTGTCCCGCTATCTCTCCGTGTCCGCAAATCATCTCCGTAGCTAAGTCCGCCTGGAACTCGGTTAGCTCCCCACCATCCAACAGGCAGGCCAAGACATCCTTGGCGTCATACGCCATGCGGTGATCCTGGGGAAGGATGTCGTAAAGATCCGACGGGCTTCGCCCCGGGTCTCGAGCCGTTCGCGGCGAGCGGTGGGGCTCGGGCAGGCGAGCGACGTACTCGCGTATCATCTTGAGGCAGGACGCATCGTTTTCGGCCCTGTAGTGTGCGACCGCGCTTACGGAGGTGTGCGTTCGAGCACCGCCCAACTCATCGCTATCAATCACCTGTCCGGTGGCACCCTTCACCAAGTTCGGTCCGCCAAGTCCCATAAACGACGTCCCTTCCACCATGAAGATTACGTCGGAGAGGGCGGGCAGATAGGCGCCTCCCGCTACGCACGGCCCCATCACGGCGCTGATTTGAGGAACTCTGAGGTAACGGCGCATAATCGAGTTGTAATAGAAGATGCGCGCCGCACCGTACTGACCGGGGAACACCCCTTCCTGGTACGGAAGATTCACACCCGCCGAATCAACCAGATAAATGATCGGGATCCTCTGGCGCATCGCTATTTCCTGGGCGCGGAGGATCTTCTTAATGGTCTCGGGCCACCACGATCCCGCCTTCACCGTGGCGTCGTTGGCTACAACCACAACCTCACGACCTGAGATCACACCGAGCCCTGTCACCACGCCCGCTGCCGGCGCTATCCCGTCGTACTTGTCATACGCTACCAGCAATCCTATCTCAAGCCAATTCCCGTCTTCATCCATGAGAGCGGTTATTCTCTCGCGAGCCGTGAGCTTGCCTTGTTCGTGCTGCTTGTGGACTTTGCCCTGTCCACCACCCTTCCTGAGGCGTTCCGCCAGTTCCCGATACTCGTCGGCTAGTTGCTTCATCCTATTTGGCGTAGACGTTCGGGAAGTAGTCACTAGTTACCAGACGCAACGGTGGATCTTATGAAGTCCACAATTTCCCCCGTCGTGCTACCGGGCCCGAATAATTTCACAATGCCCCGCGACTCGAGCGACTCGATATCTTCTGCCGGAATGATTCCTCCACCCAACACTGTGATGTCGTCGCGTCCTTGCTCGTGCAATAAGTTCTTGACCCGGGGGAAGAGAGTCATGTGGGCGCCGGAAAGAATTGACAGACCGACTACGTCAACGTCCTCCTGCACAGCCGCAGTGGCGATCATTTCCGGAGTCTGATGCAAGCCCGTGTAGATAACTTCCATCCCAGCATCGCGCAGGGCAGCGGCGACAACTTTGGCTCCACGGTCATGGCCGTCGAGACCTGGTTTCGCTACCAGTACCCGTATGGGTCTCTCGGACCGCGTCTTTACCTTATTCATGCTGTGAGGAAACTAGTTTGCACCGCAGACCGTGACAACGCTCACTCGCGCGCTGTCCCCAACCAGTAAGCGGAGTGATTAGAAGAACACGGGCTCTCTGAAGGCTCCAAATACCTCCTCCAGTGCGTGTCGCATCTCGAACAGCGTACAGTAGGACCGGGCGCACTCGAGCATGGGAGGTATCACGTTCTCATTTCGCTCTGCGGCATCCCGCAGATCGGCCAAGTTGCTTTGCACCCTATCGTTATCACGCCGTTTGCGTAGGTCCGTCAGGCGCTGGCGCTGTGTAAGATCCGCGTCATCCGAGACCTTCAAGATGTCAACCTCGGCGTGCTGATCGTCCACAAACTCGTTCACACCGACGACGATACGGCGCTTCTGCTCTAGCTCGTGCTGTGAGCGCATTGCACTGCGCGAAATCTGCTGTTGGAACCAACCCGCTTCTATCCCTTTCACAACACCGCCAACCTGCTCGATTTCTTCGAAAAGATCCTCCGCCTCGCGTTCCATTCTGTCGGTCATCGCTTCGACGAAGTATGAACCTCCCACCGGATCCGCGACGTTCGCCACTCCCGTCTCGTAGGCCAGAATCTGCTGAGTGCGCAGCGCGAGCTTAGCCGATTCCTCTGTAGGCAGCGCTAGAGTCTCGTCCAGTGAATTGGTGTGCAGAGATTGCGCTCCTCCCAGCACCGCCGCCAACGCCTGATAAGCGACTCGCACCACATTGTTCATCGGCTGCTGAGCTGTCAGGGAAACCCCGGCCGTCTGACAGTGGAATCGCATCTTCCAAGAACGCGGATCCTCCGCCCCGTAGCGGCTCCTGAGATGGCGAGCCCAAATCCTGCGAGCAGCTCGCATCTTGGCGATCTCTTCGAAGAAATCATTGTGCACATCCCAAAAGAATGACAACCTGGGCGCAAACGAATCTACATCGAGCCCACGCGCCATACCTCGCTCCACGTACTCGAAGCCATTGGCGAGCGTAAATGCCAACTCCTGAACCGCAGTTGCTCCAGCCTCGCGAATGTGGTAGCCACTGACAGAAATTGTATTCCACAGCGGCGTGTGCTCGGAACACCACTCGAAAAGATCCACAATGATCTTGAGCGCTGGCTCAGCGGGAAACACCCAGGCATGCTGGGCCATGTATTCTTTAAGAATGTCGTTCTGGATTGTGCCCTGGAGTTTCCTGATGTCGACACCCTGATTCTCAGCCGCGGCGACGTAGAAGCAGAATAGCAGCGCGGCCGGGCCGTTGATGGTCATCGAAGTCGACACTTGATCCAGCGGAATCCCGTCAAACAGCGTCTCCATGTCGGCCAACGAGGAAACCGCTACACCGCACTTCCCCACTTCCCCCTCAGATCGCTGATGGTCGGAGTCGTATCCCATCAGGGTGGGGAAATCGAACGCAACCGAGAGGCCCGTCTGGCCGCGCTCGAGCAGGAACTTGTACCGGCGGTTGGTGTCGACGGCAGTGCCGAAGCCGGCAAACTGACGCATCGTCCACAGCCTGCCGCGGTAGCCGGTGGGATGAATTCCGCGAGTGAACGGAAACTCACCCGGCACTCCGATATCCCGCAGCGGC